>CALPYQ020000301.1 GCA_943327965.2 Singulisphaera sp. GP187 | reverse complement strand
TTGGGGCATGGGGCCGTCAGCAGCGGAGCAAACAAGAATAGCGCCGTCCATTTGAGCCGCGCCAGTGATCATGTTCTTCACATAGTCGGCGTGGCCTGGGCAGTCAACGTGAGCGTAGTGGCGATTGGCCGTCTCGTACTCAACGTGGGCTGTGTTAATCGTGATACCGCGGGCCTTCTCTTCAGGCGCTGTGTCAATCTGGTCGTACGCCTTAGCAGCGCCACCAAACTTGGCTGCCAACACTGTTGTGATTGCAGCTGTCAATGTTGTTTTGCCGTGGTCAACGTGACCAATGGTGCCAACGTTCACGTGCGGTTTTGTCCGCTCAAATTTCTCTTTTGCCATTTCTCGACTCCGAAAAAAACATTAAAAACGATTACTCAAACTTTGCTCAAAATTTGCACAAAAACTGGTGCCCTTGGCGGGAATCGGACCCGCGATCTCCCCCTTACCAAGGGGGTGCTCTACCACTGAGCCACAAGGGCGGTAGTGACGCAGCACAACAAGGCACTTTGTCCACACTAAACTGCACCACCTCATCAAAAACTGGAGCGGGAGACGGGAATCGAACCCGCGTCATTAGCTTGGAAGGCTAGGGTTCTACCATTGAACTACTCCCGCATTTAAATGCAGCAGAGTCAGGCACATCATTGCGGCAAATGAAGTCAAACAAATGACAACTACCCCAATGCGTTCTTCTGATTCCAAACGCTCACTGTTTTAACAAGATAAGTTTTGCTGGTGGAGGAGACTGGATTCGAACCAGTGTAGGCGTAAGCCAACAGATTTACAGTCTGCCCCCTTTAGCCACTCGGGCACCCCTCCTCAGCGAATCTGGGATTATGCCACTTTTTTAAAGGGCCCCGCAAGCCTGCCAAGGAAATTTACCAATCTATGGGATTTTGTTTTGCGGCCTTCAGCCAGCGGTTGACTTGACCAAAGTGGCCGCATCCTAAAAATGGCACGGGCGGTCTGGCGGCAGACAAAGGTGAGGGATGGTTGGCCTTCAACACCAAATGCTTCTTGGTGGCAAGCCCCGTCTTTTTTACCTTCTCTTTTGCGTTCTCTTCGGCTTTATCGATTAGGCCGACTTTGGTTTGAGCGTGAGCACCCCAGAGCAAAAACGCACAGGGCTTTGAGCGCTGCGCCAAAGCCAAAATTATTTGGTCAGTAAGTACTTCCCAACCCCAATCACTATGGCTAGCAGGCAATGCATTCTCCACAGTTAGGGCTGTGTTGAGCATCAAAACGCCTTGTTGGGTCCAGCGTTCAAGACTTCCCGCAGCGGGTCCCACGGGGCTCACACCCCCCGTATCGCGCTGCACTTCTTTGAAAATATTGCGCAAGCTGGGGGGTATTTTTTGGCCCAAGCCCACTGAAAAAGCCAAGCCCTCAGCCTGGCCAGGACCATGGTACGGGTCTTGTCCAAGGATCAAGACCCTGACATTTTCGAAGGGCGTTAAGCTGAGGGCGCGGTAAGGGGTGCGAGGATAAATGACCCGGCCCGCCGCCAGTTGATCTCTCATTTTGTGATCGAGGCTCAGGCCAACGGGGCTTTTCCAGAAGTCATTCAGGATGTCGAGCCAGGGTTCAGACAGCTTGTCCAAACGAAGGGGCCAGTCTTCAAGTTGCAATTGGTTAGACGGTTTGACGAGCAAACCAGCGTCGCCAACTTGGGCAAACAAATCGGCCTGGCCCGACTTCATGGCATGGTGCCCGTTCAGTGAAACAGATCGGCCAAAGCCTGGCCTGGATCGGGGGCTCGCATAAAAGCCTCGCCCACCAAAAAGGCATTGACCTTGGCATCGCGCATTTTTTGCACATCGTCCGTTGTCAAAATGCCGCTTTCAGTGATCAAGATGCGGTCTGAAGGCACATCCTTAAGCATGCCAAGGGTGGTGTCCAATGAGACCTCGAAGGTGCGAAGGTTGCGATTGTTGATGCCGACCAAGGGTGTTTTGAGCTTCAGGGCTCGGTTTAATTCTTCCGCGTCGTGAACCTCGACCAACACCGCCATGTCCAAACCGCGGGCAATGGCTTCGAGGTCTTTCATTTGCGCATCGTCCAGACAAGCCGCAATGAGCAAAATGCAGTCAGCCCCCATGGCCCGCGCTTCGTACACCTGGTAGGCGTCCACCATGAAATCTTTGCGCAGCACGGGCAAGTCGCAACTGGCCCTGGCCTGCTTTAGATAATCGACACTGCCTTGAAAAAACTGCGCGTCGGTTAGAACCGACAAACAAGCAGCGCCATGTTCTGCATAACTTTGTGCAATATCGGCTGGAATGAAATCAGCACGCAACACCCCTTTAGACGGACTGGCCTTTTTGATTTCAGCAATGACGGCCGCTTGGCCTTGCTGAACCTTGTGCTGAATAGCGCCCACAAAATCACGGGTGAGTACACGGCTTTCTGCATCTGCGCGAACCATGGCCAAAGACTTCTTTTGGGAGGCCAAGGCTATTTCTTCGTGCTTGACCGCCACAATTTTTTTCAAAATATCGCTCATGCGGCACCGCCTGCTTTTTGGGTGAAGGCAACAAACTGCTCAAGTTTTTGTTTGGCAGCGCCCGATTCAATGGCTTGTCTTGCCAAGGCAATGCCTTCCTTGATTGTGGACGCCACATTGGCCGCGTACAAGGCCGCACCGGCATTCAAAATGACGATGTCGCGCGCAGCGCCAGCTTGGTTGTCTAAAACACCCCGCAAAACAGTTTGTGATTCTTCGGGTGTTTCTACACGCAAGGCGCGGTTGCTGACCATGGCCATGCCAAAGTCTTCAGGGTGAATTTCGTACTCGGTAATGTGGCCGTCTTTTAACTCACCCACCAATGTGGCGGCACCCAAGCTCACTTCGTCCATGCCGTCGCGGCCATAAACCACCAAGGCATGTTCTGCGCCCAAACGCTGCAAGGCGCGAATTTGAATACCGACCAAATCGGGATGGAACACGCCCATCAAAATATTGGGCGCGCCAGCGGGGTTGGTCAATGGGCCCAAAATGTTGAAGATGGTTCTGACACCCAGTTCTTTGCGAACGGGCGCCACATTTTTCATGGCCGGGTGATGGTTGGGCGCAAACATAAAGCCAATGCCCACATCTTGTACGCACTTGGCAATGTCTTCGGGTGACAAGTTGATGTTGGCGCCTAGGCTTTCGAGCACATCGGCGCTGCCCGATTTGCTGCTAACACTGCGGCCGCCGTGCTTAGCAGTTTTGGCCCCAGCAGCGGCAGCCACAAACATGGAACATGTGGAGATGTTGAAGGTGTGTGAGCCATCACCACCTGTGCCCACAATGTCGACCAAGTTGCGCGGGGCGGGAATAAGCACCTTCTTTGAAAACTCGCGCATGACTTGCGCAGCCGCCGTAATTTCGCCGATGGTTTCTTTTTTAACGCGCAGTCCCGTAATAAAGGCAGCGGTCATGACAGGCGACATTTCGCCGTTCATGAT
>CALPYQ020000300.1 GCA_943327965.2 Singulisphaera sp. GP187 | reverse complement strand
AGTCCGGATGACGTTTTAAAGGTGAATCGTTGTCAAATATGGAAAAAACCAAGACATCTTGGGGAATTGGCAAGTATCGGATTTGAAGCATCGATCCATTGTGTGATCGACATCCTTCAATGCTTACTTACAAATTGCGTCAATGCTAGAGCGTTTGAAACCGCCAAACACCTTGCGCGTCTTGAAAGCGTTTCATCTTGCCGGCGTGCCATAGCGCATGCAAATGGGCGACTGACTCGCCCATGGCGAAGGTGGTTTGGTGAAAGTCCAGGGGCCTTTTAAAAATGACGGTGAGCATGTCATGGGCGCTGCCGGCTTTTTCTTGGCAGGCCACCAGCACATCTTCCAAACGGTCTTCGTGGTGTTGAACCAATTGTGCAATGCGCGTGTGCAAACCGCGAAACACGCGACCATGCGAAGGCATGACCAAAGTGTCGGCGGGCAAGTCGGCAAACTTTTTCAAAGAATTTAAAAACAGCGACAGCGAGTTGGCCTCGGGCTCTTGCGTGTAGACACTCACGTTGGTCGAAATTTTGGGCAAAACCATGTCGCCGCTGATGAGTACATTGGCCTCTTGGCTGTAAAGCGCCATGTGCTCTGGTGAATGGCCAAAGCCACTGATGCAGCGCCAGGTGTAAGCGCCTATTTTCAAGACTTGACCTTCCATCAAGCGGCGGTAGGTCTCTGGCACCTTGGGCACCATCTTGCTGTAATAAAAAACCCGTTCATTGACCTTCTCTTGATCCTCTGGATTGTTCCAGCCATTGGACGAAAAGAATTGCTGCGTGCCAACGCCGCCAAAGTTAGAGGTGCCATGTGTCGACAGGGTGGCCGATTGGTATTCGGTGGCGCTCATGAGCAAGGGTGCGTTGAATTTCTCGCACAACCAGTGCGCCAAGCCCATGTGGTCGGGATGCATGTGCGTCACCAGCACCCGCAAAATAGGCAAGCCCTTCATGGGGCCCGCAAACACTTGCTCCCAAGCGGCCTGTGTGCCAGGGTTGGTGACGCCGCAATCTACGGCGGTCCAGCCTTTGCGAACGCCGGTAGCGGTTTCTTCGGTGTCTTCAAGCAGCCACAAATTGATGTGGTCCAGGGCAAATGGCAACTGCATACGAAGCCACAAAATGCCGGGCGCAACTTCGAGGGCTTGGCCCAAGGCGGGCAGGGTCTCGCCCAAGGGAAAGCTCAGCGCTTTTTCGCCCGCCAAGGCAGGGGCTTGTGGCGAAGAAGGGGCTGCGGCAGAGGCTGAAGTCATGAAGTGGTGGACCGGTTTTTGCCCAAGCGGGGCGGAATCTTGCATAATTGACGTTTACGTTAACGTCAATTATATTGACGGCATTGTAAAACGCAGCTTCAAGACCTCCTGTCGCCTGTGTGCATTTGGAAACCAGCATGGCAAATCAATATTCAATCAGTGACCTGGCCAAAGAGTTCGATCTCACCACCCGTGCCATTCGCTTTTACGAGGACATGGGCTTGTTAGAGCCCGAGCGCTCGGGGCCTGGTGGGCGGAACCGAATTTACTCAGCACGCGACCGCACACGGCTCAAGCTCACCTTGCGTGCCAAGCGTTTGGGTTTGTCGCTCAAAGAGGGCAAAGAACTGATTGACATGTACGACAGCCCACGCGACACCGGGCCCCAGCTCAAAAAATTCTTGGTGGTGTTGGCAGAACATCGCCGCCAACTCGAGTCCCAGTTGTCAGACCTGCATGCCACCTTGGAAGAAGTCAAAACCCACGAAAAAGAAGCGCGCAATTTGCTGTTGCGCATTGAAAAACCAAGCAAAAAGGTGGCGGCATGAGCCTCGATTTGTCCACACCGGTTGCGCAACGAGTGGCCGCCAGTTTTGCGCGCCAAGGCATGATGCAACACTTGGAAGCCAAGCTAATTCGCATTGAAGCGGGCGAAGTTGAAATTGCATTGCCTTATGGCGACAAAGTTACGCAGCAACAAGGCGGTTTTCATGGCGGTGCCATGGGCGCATTGGCCGACATTGCAGGCGGCTATGCCGCACTGACCGTGGCGCCCGAGGGCATGGAAGTCACCACGGTGGAATACAAAATCAATTTCCTCAGCAGCAAACAGCAGGGCGAATTGCGTGCAGTGGGCAAAGTGGTCAAAGGCGGCAAGCGCATCATTGTCACCACCGCCGAAGTCTTCCACATCGATGCCCAAGGCCAGCAAAGTTTGTGCGCTGTCATGCAACAAACCTTGGTGCCTGTGGCCCAAACCTATTGAATTAATTTTTCGGAGAAAACACCATGAACATGCCCGGCTTGAATTTCCAATTGGGTGAAGACATTGATGCGTTGCGCGACGCTGTGCGCGATTTTGCGCAAGCAGAAATTGCCCCCCGTGCCGCCGAAATTGACCGCACCGATCAGTTCCCCATGGACCTGTGGCGCAAGATGGGCGAGGTTGGCGTGTTGGGCATCACGGTGCCCGAAGCCTATGGTGGCGCCAACATGGGCTACTTGGCACACATGATTGCCATGGAAGAAATTTCACGTGCATCGGCCAGTGTGGGCTTGTCGTATGGCGCGCACAGCAATTTGTGCGTGAACCAAATTAAGCGCAACGGCACCGAAGCCCAAAAGCAAAAATACTTACCGAAGCTAATTAGTGGCGAGCATGTGGGCGCCTTGGCCATGAGCGAGCCAGGTGCAGGCTCGGACGTCATCAGCATGAAGCTCAAAGCCGAGGACAAAGGCGGCTATTACGTGCTGAATGGCAACAAGATGTGGATCACCAACGGGCCCGACGCCGACACCCTGGTGGTGTACGCCAAAACCGAACCCGAGTTGGGCGCGCGCGGCGTGACCGCTTTCTTGATTGAGAAAAACATGAAGGGCTTCTCCATTGCGCAGAAGCTCGACAAACTGGGCATGCGCGGCAGCCACACGGGTGAGTTGGTTTTCCAAAATGTTGAAGTGCCTGCCGAAAATATTTTGGGCGGCCTCAACATGGGCGCCAAGGTGCTCATGAGTGGTTTGGATTACGAGCGTGCCGTCTTGGCCGCCGGTCCTTTGGGCATCATGCAGTCGGTCATGGACAACGTCATTCCGTACATTCACGATCGCAAACAGTTTGGTCAAAGCATTGGCGAGTTTCAGCTCATTCAAGGCAAAGTGGCCGACATGTACACCGTGCTTCAAGCCGGCCGTGCTTTTTGCTACACCGTGGGCAAAAACCTCGACATGCTGGGCACAGACCATGTGCGCCAAGTTCGCAAAGACTGCGCCAGTGTCATTTTGTGGTGTGCCGAAAAAGCCACTTGGATGGCGGGTGAGGGCGTGCAAATTTTTGGGGGCAATGGCTACATCAACGAGTACCCCTTGGGCCGCTTGTGGCGCGATGCCAAGTTGTACGAGATTGGCGCCGGCACCAGCGAAATTCGCCGCATGCTGATTGGCCGTGAGTTGTTTGCTGAAACTTGCTGAGACCAGCTGAGACCT
>CALPYQ020000299.1 GCA_943327965.2 Singulisphaera sp. GP187 | reverse complement strand
TTGACCTGCAAAACTCCATTCCACAAATTCACAATGGGGCTTTGCGCCAAAGAAGCGCCAAGACACAATGCCGCTAGAGTCGATGAAGTGCTCTACAAAGTTGTAAGGCTCTGTGACGGCATTGCTCTCAAAGGTTGGCGCAGGTAAATCGTTCAAGCCCTCAAAACTACGGCCTTGTAGCAGCTCTGTCAGACTTCGTTCCAGCGCGACTTCCATGCTTGGGTGAGCACCAAAAGAAGCAAACACGCCACCCGTACGCGGGTTCATCAAGGTCACGCACATCACGGGATATTTGCCGCCCAGTGAAGCATCTTTGACCAACACAGGAAAGCCTTGGGCTTCTAGGCCTTCAATACCGGCCAAGATACTGGGATATTTGGCCAGTACGTGCGCTGGCACATCGGGCAAACAAATTTCGCCTTCTAGAATTTCTCGCTTAACGGCACGCTCAAAAATTTCGGACAGGCATTGCACTTGTGCTTCGGCCAGTGTGTTGCCTGCACTCATGCCATTGCTCACAAACAAGTTCTCTACCAAGTTGGACGGGAAGTACACCACTTGCTTGTCCGACTCACGCACATAAGGAAGCGCGCAAATACCGCGCGATACATTGCCCGAGTTGGTGTCAATCAAATGTGAGCCTTTAAGCTCGCCATCGGGGTTGTAAATTTGCAGGCAGTACGGGTCCAGAATTTCTTTGGGCAGCGCATCCTTCTTGCCTGGTTTGAACCACTTCTCATTGGGGTAATGAACAAACGCTGCATTGGCCAGATCTTCGCCCCAATACGCGCCTGCATAAAAATGGTTGTTGTTCAGGCGCTCAATGTATTCCCCCAAGGCAGACGCTAGCGCGCTTTCTTTGGTCGCGCCCTTGCCATTGGTAAAACACATGGGGGAATGCGCATCGCGAATGTGCAATGACCACACGTTGGGAATGATGTTGCGCCATGAGGCAATTTCGATCTTGATACCCAAGCCAGCCAAAATGCCCGACATGTTGGCAATGGTTTGCTCTAGGGGCAAGTCTTTGCCCGTGATGTAGGTATTGCTTTCGACGTTAGGATTTAAGCTGAGCAGGGCCTGTGCATCTGCATCCAGGTTGGCCACTTCTTCAATGACAAATTCAGGTCCTTCTTGCACCACTTTTTTGACGGTGCAACGCTCAATGGAATTCAAGATGCCGCGGCGGTCTACTTCTGAAATGTCAGGCGGCAACTGGACTTGAATTTTGAAAATTTGCTGATATCGGTTTTCTGGATCAACGATGTTGTTTTGAGAGAGCCTGATGTGCTCAGTCGATATGTTGCGCGTGTCGCAATACAACTTCACAAAGTAGGCGGCGCACAAAGCAGACGAGGCCAGAAAGTAGTCGAAGGGGCCAGGTGCTGAACCATCGCCTTTGTAGCGAATGGGTTGGTCGGCAACGACGGTGAAGTCATCGAACTTGGCTTCGAGACGAAGTTTGTCGAGAAAGTTGACCTTGATTTCCATGGCAGAGGAGGCTTTTGCAGCGCTTGCGCTTGTCTGTAAGGATGAAGAACAAGAGCGAGCTTTCGCCTCCACGCGGACCGCCAGTATAGGCAAATATGCGCCACTGGCTTGCTGCAGAAAACCATTTAATAAGTATGCTTACTATCTTGACACAAATTAATAAGTACAGTTATTATTTCTCTGTTCGCCAACTCGGTTCTTCGTTTTTGGCAATTTTGGAGAGAAAGAATGCAGTTTTACAAAGATGGCTTCAGAGGCGGCAGCCCCGATATCAAACAGGCGGCCCCCCATCGCAGAAACCGCGGTGCCAACGAGCCTTTGCCAGAGAAAGTCGATGTCTTAATTTCCGGTACGGGCCCGGCAGGCCTTTGCTTGGCTGCCCAACTGGCCCAGTTCCCGGAAATAGAAACCATGATTGTCGAGCGCATGCCCGCCAACATCATCAAGGGCAAAGCCGATGGCATCAATACCCGCACCATGGAAATGTTCCAGGCTTTTGGTTTTGCCGACAAGGTCAAGCGGGAAACCTATTGGGTCAATCAAACTGCATTCTGGATGCCCGATCCGAGCAATCCTCAGCACATCAAGCGCGCAGGTCGCGTGCAAGACGTTGCCGATGACAGCTCCGAAATGCCGCACATCCTGATCAATCAAGCGCGTCTTCACGAGTTGTTTTTGGAAGTGATGCAAAACTCAGCGTCCAGATTAGCGCCCGATTACGGCTGGGAAGTTTTAAGTCTGAGCATTGACCCAACGACAGAAGATCACCCCGTGACGGTGGTTCTCAAAGATTCCAGCGGCTTGAATTGGGGCGCAACAAAAACGGTCAGAGCCAACTATGTGGTGGGCTGCGACGGCGCTCATTCCTCTGTGCGCAAAGCCATTGGCGGCGTGTTGCACGGCGATGCGGCGCACCAGGCTTGGGGTGTGATGGACATTTTGGCCAATACCGATTTTCCGGATGTGCGCCAAAAGTGTTTGATCTCCTCTGCCAGTGAAGGCAACATTCTCGTCTTGCCGCGTGAAGGTGGTTATGTGTTCCGTATGTATGTCGAGTTGGACAAACTGCGTCCTGACGAAAAAGCAGCACAGAAAAAATTCACCCAAGACGACATGATTGCCGCAGCCAATCGCATCATCAAACCCTATTCCTTGGATGTAAAAGAAGTGGTGTGGTGGTCCATTTATGACATTGGCCATAGCCTCACTGACAAGTTTGACGATGTGGGTGACGCTACCGATCGCAACCCTCACGTGTTTGTGGCGGGCGATGCCTGCCACACGCATTCACCCAAAGCGGGTCAAGGCATGAATGTGTCCATGCAAGACACCTTTAACTTGGGTTGGAAACTGATTCACGTCTTACAAGGCAGGGCCGATGCGGGTTTGCTGCGCAGTTATTCGCATGAGCGACTGACAGAGGCCAAGCGCTTGGTAGACACCGACCACAAATGGTCGCGCGTAATGTCTGCGCCTACCACCCAAGCTGAACGCGATGGCACTGAAGAGCCCCGCATCATTCGGCAATTCAAAGAGAACTTGGAATTTACGGGTGGCACAGCGGTCAAGTACGACAAGTCATATTTGTTTGCCGATAGTCCGTATCAAGCACTGGCCACGGGAGAAGAAATTGGCAGGCGCTTTCACTCAGCGCCCGTGGTGCGCGTGTCCGATGCCAAGCAAATGCAATTGGGCCATGTGGCCGAGGCCGATGCGCGTTGGCGCATTTATGCCTTTGCAGGCAAAACGGACACATCGAGCGCTGGATCAGCCATTCACAAGCTTGCCGAATGGCTAGAAAGCAATCCGAACTCGCCCGTTGTCAAGCACACGCGAAAAAGTGAAGACGTCGATGCAGTGATTGACTTTCGCGCAGTATTTCAACAGACCTTTGACCAATTGGCTTATGAAGACATGCCCTCCTTGCTCAAACCCAAAACTGGCAAGCTAGGCTTACAAGACCATGGCAAAGTATTCTGTG
>CALPYQ020000298.1 GCA_943327965.2 Singulisphaera sp. GP187 | reverse complement strand
TGGCCAATTTCGCGCTCTTGTGATTCGTACAAGCTGTCCCAAATTGGTTGTGCCAAGGCGGCACCTGCGTAGAAAAACATTTGTACGCGAGACAGCAATGTCTTGCGCAGCAAGTCGTCAGTTTTCATGGCCAGCGCAATGGCTTCAAAACCGGTGGGTACATTGAAGTAAACAGTGGGGGCAATTTCGCGCAGATTGCGCAAAGTTTCATGCATGAGCGCTGGCGTGGGTTTGCCGTCGTCGATGTACATTGTGCCGCCATGAAAGACCACCATGCCAAAATTGTGATTGCCGCCAAAGGTGTGGTTCCATGGCAGCCAGTCCACCAACACCAAAGGCGATTCGGTCAGAACAGGCATGGACTGCGCCATTTGTTGTTGGTTGGCGCACCACAAACGTTGCGTGTTAATGACTGCTTTGGGTAACTTGGTAGAACCACTGGTGAATAAGAATTTCACAATGGTGTCAGGTCCTGTGGCTGCAATGGCAGCATCAACTTGCGATGTTGCGGTGGTGTTGCACAAGTCTTCAAATCGCGTGACGGCTTGGCCGTCTACGCTGCCTTCGTGCATGACAACTTCGATGTCATTGGAGACAGTGGCTGCAATGGCTTTGGCATAACGTGCATCGCTGGCAAACACCATACCTGGTGTGACCGTGCGCAAAACGTGTTTGAGTTTGTCGTAGTCTTGGCTGATCAGTGAATAGGGGGGTGAAGTCGGTACAAAGGGTACGCCAGCCACCATGCAAGCCAGGGCTAACAAAGCGTGCTCCAAGCTGTTCTCACTCAAAATCACCACGGGACGCTCTGCATTCAAGCCGCGGTTGATCAGGCCTTGAGCTATGCTGCGTGCGGTTTTCCATGCTTGCGCATAAGTGACATGGCGCCAATCGCCCAAACTGCCATCGGCCAATTTGACACGGCGAGCAAACAAGGTCTGGTCAGGTTTGTGGATGGCCCAGTGTTGCAGTCGATCGGTCAGTCGATCGGGATAGGCTTCTAATGCTTGATCTGCCTTGAGGTAGTGTGTGCCCTGAACACCATCTTTTAAGGTGACACGGGTCACGCCAAAGCGCAGGGGTCTAAATTGAGGGGCGCTCATGATTAACTCTTTTGAACTTTGGCCGCCTTGCCTTCCAAGAACGCCTTCACACGCGCTTTGGCTTCTGGTGCGGCTTGCGCAATGGAGGAAATCAGGGCTTCAGTTAAAAAGCCATGATCAGCGGGTTGCTCTGCAATTCGGGGCAGCGCATGCATCAACGCGTAATTGGTCAGCGGCGCGTTGGTGGCAATGCGTTGCGCTAAATCGACAGCTTTTTCTAAAGCAGTGCCTGTTGGCACATGGTATTGGGCAAGACCAATTCGCTCACCGTCAACGGCGTTGTAGACACGACCGGTCAACATCATGTCGGTCATGCGGGCCACGCCAATCAATTTAGGAATTCGGACAGAACCGCCGCCGCCCACAAAAATACCGCGAGTGCCTTCTGGCAATGCAAAGAAGGTGCTGTCGTCCGCTACGCGAATATGACATGCACTGGCCAATTCCAAACCGCCGCCCACCACCGCCCCATGCAGGGCAGCCACCACAGGAACGCGGCCCAACTGAATCGCATCCAAAGCGACGTGCCAACTGCGAGAGTGATGCACGCCTTGGCCGGCATCTCGCTCTTTCAATTCTGATAAATCTAGGCCGGCGCAGAAATGATCGCCTTCGCCATGCACAACGGCTGATTTGGCTTCTTCAGGCAAATTTTGAAAGACATCGCGCAAAGCTTCTATGAGGCCATCGTTCAAGGCATTGCGTTTGGCGGGACGGCTTAAACGCACCATGGCCACAGCCCCCTTCATCTCAAAATGAATGCCTTGGGCCTGTGCGCGTTGTAACAAAGGATGGAGATTTTGAGTCATGATGGCGGGGTCCAGTTCAAATTTGCCAGGCGGCTAAAGATGCTAAAAAGGTTATTATCAATAACTATATTGTCTTTCCGCGTGGTACTTAAAAACACAGGGTTTTCCCGTATTTTTGAAAGTTTTTATGAAACACCAAGATCTGATTGCCATCGACATACACACCCATGCTGAGGTCAGTTGTTGGAACCCGTTTGACAATTACGGTGAGGAATACGATCGCGCTGCTGACAAGTTTTTTGGCAGCAATCGCCGGCCAACCATCGACGAAACCGTGGCCTATTACCGAGAGCGAAAAATTGGCTTGGTCATGTTTACGGTCGACAGTGAGTCGCAACTAGGTCGACGCCGAATTCCCAATGAGGAAATTGCCAAAGCCGCCCGCGACAACAGCGACATGATGATCGCCTTTGGCAGCATCGACCCCCACAAAGGAAAAATGGGAGCGCGCGAAGCCGAGCGCTTGATTCAAGAAGAGGGCATCAAAGGCTTTAAGTTTCACCCCACCGTACAGGGCTACCACCCCTACGACAAGATGGCTTGGCCCATTTATGAGGTGATCAACGCCTACAAATTGCCGGCCATCTTTCATACAGGCCATAGCGGCATTGGCTCAGGCATGCGTTGTGGTGGTGGCTTGCGTTTGGCCTACAGCAACCCCATGCACTTAGACGACGTGGCCATCGACTTTCCCGACATGCAAATTGTCATGGCACACCCTAGCTTTCCTTGGCAAGACGAGGCGCTTAGCGTTGCGACCCACAAGCCCAATGTTTGGATTGATTTGTCGGGTTGGAGTCCCAAGTACTTTCCGAAGCAATTGATTCAGTATGCCAACACGCTTTTGAAAGATCGCATCTTGTTTGGCAGCGACTATCCCCTCATCACACCTGAGCGGTGGATGAAGGACTTTGAAGTTGCAGGTTTCAAACCCGAGGTGATGCCCGGAATTTTGAAAGACAACGCAGTGCGATTGCTAGGTTTGAAATAACTTAAGTCAATGTGATGGATGTTCTGACTGTGCCTGCTCGTGCAGCATGCGCAGTTAGGTTGAGCACGGTGCCAGCGGGGGCTTCCACAATCCATTCGTTCAGGGCTCGGTCGCCTGTGAGGGATTTGTTGGGCAAGAACGCTTGAAGGGACGTGTTGGCCGCATGGCCTTCCAACTGGGGCCCTTCCATGCGCGGTTTGCCCATGCGCAATGTTGTACCTTTGGGCATGTCAATTTCAAACACGCAGGGACGGGCTGTCTTGCGTTCTAAGGCACGTTTGGTGATGTAGCTTGGTAAGTAGCCCGCATTGCCAACGGCCATCTGAACGCGCCATTGATTGTTGCCCAGCTTTTCTGCTTTGGCATACAGCAACTCCAATTTAGGCAAGGTGAGGGCAATTTGATTGAGCCAAGCAGGGAACCTTGCCGCCTCGCGTTCGCGCAAATGCGGGGGTGGATTGCGCCAATAATTCATGCGGTCCCAGCCCCCCAATTCGACAGCGCCTAAATCGGGGTGTTGGTAAGGATACCAATCGACGTGGGCATTGCCGCCACACACTTCATCGCTCC
>CALPYQ020000297.1 GCA_943327965.2 Singulisphaera sp. GP187 | reverse complement strand
CGCCGTAATTTCGCCGATGGTTTCTTTTTTAACGCGCAGTCCCGTAATAAAGGCAGCGGTCATGACGGGCGACATTTCGCCGTTCATGATCATGCGCATGATCTTCAGCATTTCATCGTGAAAAATTTCACGGTGCTCAATGGTTCTTTGCAGGGCTTCGTGAGGTGTGATGGGCATAGCGATCTCTAAATTTGAATTTGAATTGAAAATTTGTGAATGCAAGACAGTGCGTATTCAAGCTTGAAAGAATTGGCGAATGGCCGCAATGGTCCGGTCAATGCCGGTACGGTCAACATCCAAGTGCGTCACCAAACGCAAACGGTACAGGCCCGTCACATCAATGCCCGCTTGTTTTAAATGTGCCTGAAGCGCGGCACCTTTGGCTTTGGCCTCGCCCACCAAATCAATGAACAAAATATTGGTTTGAGGCATTTCAAATTGCAAACCAGGAATACCGCTCAAACTTTGTGCCAAGTACTGCATCAATTCATGGTCTTTTGCCAAACGCACCACATGATGGTCTAGCGCATACGAAGCGGCCGCAGCCATGAAGCCTGCTTGACGCATGCCACCACCCGCCATTTTGCGCAGGCGGTGTGCTTTGGCGATGAACGCTTTGGAACCACACAACGCAGAGCCCACGGGTGCACCCAAGCCTTTGCTAAAGCAAACCGACACGCTGTCAAAACATTGTGCAATGCGCTTGGCTTCGTCGTAAGGGGATGTGCCCAAGGCGCTTGCTTGCGCCACCGCTGCATTGAAAAGTCTTGCGCCATCTAAATGACGCGCCAATCCTTTTTGCAATGCAAACGCGCTGAACTCGTTCAGATAAGTTTGGGGCAACACTTTGCCGCCCCATGTATTTTCCAAAGCCACGAGTTTGGTGATGGCAAAGTGGGCGTCGTCGGGTTTGATGGCGGCCTCAATGTCGGCCAAGGCCAAGCTGCCATCGGCTTGTTGCGTGAGAGGTTGCGGTTGAACGCTGCCAAACACGGCTGCGCCGCCACCCTCCCAACGATAACTGTGGGCCATTTGACCCACAATAAATTCATCACCGCGCTGGCAATGGGACAGCAGGCCACACAAATTACTTTGCGTGCCCGTGGCCATGAACAAGGCCGCCTCAAAGCCCAACATCTTGGCAATTTTGTCTTGAAGTTCATTCACGCTGGGATCGTCACCGAACACGTCGTCGCCCACCAAAGCCTGCGCCATGGCTTCACGCATGCCCGGTGTTGGACGCGTAACGGTATCGCTGCGCAAATCGACACGTGACAATTCAGCGTTCATATTAGGCACTTTCCAAAAAGTTTTTCAGCATGGCATGGCCATGCTCGGTCAAGATGGACTCAGGATGAAACTGCACACCTTCAATGGCCATGTGCTTGTGACGCACGCCCATGATTTCACCATCTTCGGTCCAGGCTGTCACTTCCAAATCGGCTGGGCAACTACTGCGCTCAATGGCCAGTGAGTGATACCGGTTGACCGTGAATTTTTCGGGCAAATTTTTGAACACGCCCACTTGCTTGGTTTGAATGATGCTGGTTTTGCCATGCATGAGTTCTTGCGCACGAACAATCTTGCCACCAAACGCTGCACCAATACTTTGGTGTCCCAAACAAACGCCCAAGATAGGCAGCTTGCCCGCAAAGTGTTGAATGGCCGCCACCGAGATGCCCGCTTCTGCCGGCGAGCAAGGCCCAGGTGAAATGACCAAGCGATCGGGGTTTCTTTGTGCAATGCCCTCTATCGTCATTTCGTCGTTGCGAAAGACTTCAACATCGGCGCCTAACTCACCGAAGTACTGAACGATGTTGTAAGTGAAAGAGTCGTAGTTGTCGACCATCAACAATTTGATTTTTTTCATGTTGATTACTCCAAGCCTTCTTCAACCAACTCGCTGGCACGCAACAAGGCGCGCGCCTTGTGTTCAGTTTCGCGCCACTCCATTTCGGGTACAGAGTCGGCCACCACGCCGGCTGCGGCTTGCACGTACAAAGTTTGGTCCTTGATGATGGCCGTGCGAATGGCGATGGCCACATCCATGTCACCGGCATAACTCAAGTAGCCACAAGCACCGCCATACAAACCGCGCTTGGTAGGCTCTAAACGATCGATCAATTCCATGGCATGAACCTTGGGCGCACCGGTCAGGGTGCCTGCTGGAAAGGTGGCCTTGAGCACATCCATGTTGGTCATGCCCTCGTTCAAGATGCCCTCTACATTGCTCACGATGTGCATCACATGGCTGTATCGCTCAACCACAAAGGCTTCCGTCACTTTGACCGAGCCTATTTTGGCAATGCGGCCAATGTCATTGCGCGCCAAGTCAATGAGCATGACGTGTTCGGCGCGCTCCTTGGGATCGTTCACCAACTCAAGCTCTGCGGCCTTGTCTTTTTCGGGTGTGGCACCGCGAGGGCGTGTGCCCGCCAATGGCCGAATGGTGACCTTGACGCCCTCTTCTGTTTTTTCTTGTCGGACCAAAATTTCGGGGCTGGCACCCACCACATGAAAGTCTCCAAAATTGTAGAAGTACATGTAGGGGCTGGGATTGAGTGACCTGAGCGCGCGGTACAAAGAGAGCGGACTTTCGGTGTAGCGTTTTTTAATGCGCTGGCCTACTTGCACTTGCATGAAGTCACCCGCCGCAATCAATTCTTTGGCTTCTTCAACCGCTTTTAAATAGTCTTCTTTGTGGAAGTCCCGCTCTGCAGGATAGGTTTGGGTTGAATTGACCACCGGTGCACTGACTGAATATTTCAGTTGCTCTTTCAAATCGCGCAGCCGCTTTTTGGCTTTGGCATAGGCCTCTGGCACGCCAGGGTCGGCGTAAACAATAAGGTACAACTTGCCGGACAGGTTGTCGATGACGGCCAACTCTTCGCATTGCAACAACAAAATGTCGGGCGTGCCCAGCGAATCGGGTGGGCATGTTTTTTCGAGTTTTTTCTCGATGTAACGCACGGCGTCGTAACCAAAGTAGCCGGCCAAGCCACCACAAAAACGTGGCAAGCCAGGACGCAGTGCCACTTTGAATCTGGTTTGATATTGCTCGATGAAATCGAGTGGGTTGCCCGAGGCACTTTCGACCACCACGCCATCGGTCACAACTTCGGTGCGAGCTTGATCGCCAAAGCCGCGGGCCTGCAACAGCGTGCGTGCCGGCAGGCCAATGAAACTGTATCGGCCAAAACGCTCGCCGCCCACCACCGACTCCAATAAGAAGCTGTACTTGCCACCATCTTTGTGGTGGGCCAACTTCAAGTAAAGGGACAGGGGTGTTTCTAAATCGGCAAAGGCTTCCACCATGAGTGGAATGCGGTTGTAGCCTTGTTGCGTCAGACTTTTGAATTCAAGTTCTGTGATCACGATCTGAGACTCCATGGGGGGTGTTGACTGTCAACACCATTCATTCATTTGTTCAAGGGGGTTCCTGAACACTTCTTTGGCAGGCGCAAGCACTGCCGGTT
>CALPYQ020000296.1 GCA_943327965.2 Singulisphaera sp. GP187 | reverse complement strand
TGTCGGTTGATGGACCTGCCCAGCAGCAGCTTTTGGATTACATGGCCTTGATCCAAAAGTGGAACAAGGTCTACAACTTAACGGCGCTTCGTGACCCGCAAGAAATATTAAGCCACCATGTACTCGACAGCCTTTCTGCCATTGCCCCCTTAATGCGCGAGACACGTTTGTTTGGAGAGGCCTTCTCATTCTTGGATGTGGGCTCTGGCGGCGGTCTGCCGGGCGTGGTCATTGCCATTTGTTGCCCCAATGTGGGCGTGACATGTGTCGATGCGGTTTCAAAAAAAGCGGCATTTGTCCAGCAAGTGGCAGCCAGCCTAAGGCTTGGCAATCTCAAGGGTGTTCATGCCAGGGTTGAAACATTGGCTGGCCCTTTTGATGTCATTGGCTCTCGTGCCTTTGCATCTTTGCCTGATTTTGTGAACTGGTCCGCAAGTGCATTGGCCCCAAATGGTATTTGGATGGCCATGAAGGGCAAATTGCCAGAGGAAGAAATTGCATCACTGCCACCCAGTGCGCAGGTGTTTCACGTGGAACAACTCCATGTGCCCGGTTTGAATGCAGAGAGATGCATGGTCTGGATGAAAAAATCCACAGCTTTGTCTGCATAGGCAAGTTGGAGTCTACGTTAGCCCATTACACTTGGGCTAAATAAGAAAGCCTTGCATGTTTGGAATTTCTGATTACGGCGCCTTTGTGGCTGCCTTTGTTTTATTGTTGTTCTTGCCAGGACCGGGCAATTTGGCCTTGATTACCTCTACCAGCCAGGGTGGCATGCGGGGCGGTGTGGCGTCCGTGCTAGGACTGTTGTTGGGCGACCAGGTCTTGTTGTGGATGACGGTAGCGGGTGTTGCTGCCTTGCTCCAAAGCCACCCTCATTTGTTCATGGCCATGCAGTGGGTTGGTGCTGCCTATTTGGCCTGGTTAGGCGCCAAAATGGTTTTGGCCAAGCCCGGAGAGGGGCCCTCCATCAAAATTACGCCTGGAAAATATTTCAAAGAAACCATGCTGATCACCTTGCTCAATCCCAAGGCCATCATGTTCTACTTTGCTTTTTTGCCGCAATTCATTGATCCTGAACAGCACCAAGGTATGACTACTTTTGTTTTCATGGCCGTAACGATTGCTGTCTTGGGCTTTCTCTATTGTTTTGGTGTGGTTTTGATCACGCACACCATGGCTGAGCGCATTCGAGCAAATCCAAAGATGTCAGCATTTCTGCAAAAACTAGCGGGCTTATGCCTCATTGGTTTTGGTTTGAAATTGGCTGTCGGTAAATAAGCGCTACAACTGAAAATCAATCGAGAAACAAATGGCAAAAATTTTCTGTGTTGCAAATCAAAAAGGCGGTGTTGGCAAAACCACATCGGCCGTTAATTTGGCGGCAGGCTTGGCCAAGGTGGGCCAACGTGTTTTGTTGGTTGATCTAGACCCGCAAGGCAATGCCACCATGGGCTCGGGCGTGGACAAACGCCAACTAGAACTCAGTGTGTACGACGTTCTGTTGGAGTCTGCCAGCATTCAAGAAGCGGCTATTTTTTCTGAAAAATGTGGTTATCACGTTTTGGGTGCAAACCGTGAATTGGCGGGTGCCGAAGTAGAGCTGGTTGACTTAGAAAGACGTGATCAACGATTGAAGTTGGCGCTTGAAGTGGTCCAGCAAGAGTTTGATTTCGTCTTGATTGACTGCCCCCCCTCACTTTCCATGCTCACCCTCAATGGGTTGTGTGCTGCGCATGGCGTGATCGTTCCAATGCAATGCGAGTATTTTGCTTTGGAAGGCTTGACCGATTTGGTCAACACCATCAAGCAAGTTCATGCCAATTTGAACCCTGATTTGAAAATCATTGGTTTGTTGCGCGTGATGTTTGATCCTCGAATTACGCTGCAGCAGCAAGTCAGCGAACAACTCAAGTCCCACTTTGGCGACAAAGTTTTCAACACCGTCATTCCACGCAATGTTCGCTTGGCGGAAGCGCCCAGCTACGGTTTGCCGGGCGTTGTTTTTGATCCCTCAGCCAAAGGAAGCCAAGCCTTTGTCGAGTTTGCCAAGGAGTTGGTGCAGCGCATTCCAACTTTGTGAAGCGCCCATCCAATCAACATGCAGCCCCATCAAGTACTTATTTTGCCTGGCTGGCAGGGGAGTGGGCCGATGCATTGGCAAATCAAATGGGTCCAAAAATATGCGTACCAGTTGGTCGAGCAACATGATTGGATGCGGCCTTTGCGTGGCGATTGGTTGGCGCGCTTGGATGACGTGGTCACCGATTTAAATGGCCCCGTTTATTTGGTGGCGCACAGCTTGGGCTGCATTCATGTGGCGGCTTGGGCCAGCATTTCAAAGCAAGCCCACAAAGTTAAAGCGGCCTTGTTGGTTGCGCCTGGCGATGTAGAGGCACAGCCTTTGAAAGATGTGTTCAGCAGTTGGCGGCCCATTTGTCTCCAGCCGCTGCCATTTAAATCAATTTTGTTGAGCAGCCAAAATGACCCACACTGCACCATCGAGCGGGCGCAATTTTTTGCCAAATCTTGGGGTTCCGATTGGATCAACATGGGATCCAAAGGGCATCTCAACGCAGACTCTCTGTTGGGCGATTGGCCGGAGGGGCACAGTTTTCTGAATCAATTAATGAAGGTAGATGAACATGGTCACTAAAAAACCAAAAGGACTGGGTCGTGGTTTGGAGGCTTTGCTAGGTCCCAAAGTTCAAGAAGAAGCCAGTTCGCCCCAGGCGGTAGAAGCTGCCGCCAACCGGACGCCATCAGTTTTGGGCTTGGGCGATTTGGTGCCAGGCATGTACCAGCCACGCACCCGCATGGACGAAGGGGCTTTGTATGAATTGGCCGAGTCTATCAAGGCGCAGGGCATCATGCAGCCAATCTTGGTTCGCAAGTTGAGCGATGGTCCCAACGCTGGCAAATATGAAATCATTGCCGGTGAGCGCCGCTTTCGCGCTTCGCGTTTAGCGGGCTTGAATGAGGTGCCGGTTTTGGTTCGGGACGTTCCCAATGAGGCCGCTGCGGCCATGGCCTTGATTGAAAACATTCAACGGGAAGACCTGAACCCTTTGGAGGAGGCCCAAGGTTTACAACGCTTAATCAAGGAGTTTGGACTCACTCACGAAACAGCAGCGCAAGCGGTTGGCCGTTCTCGCAGTGCCGCCAGCAATTTGCTTCGCTTGTTAAATTTGGCGGAGCCTGTGCAAACCATGTTGATGGCGGGAGACATTGACATGGGCCATGCCCGTGCTCTGTTGGGGCTTGATAGGGCGGCTCAAATTACAGCGGCCAATCAAATCAGCGCCAAAAAAATGTCGGTGCGTGAGGCCGAAAGTTTGGTGAAAAAACTTAGCGCAGAGTTTTCTTTGGTCCAACAAAAACCGAAAAAAGAAAAATCACGCGACATCAAACGTGTGGAAGAAGAGCTCTCTGATTTACTCACGGCGCAAGTTGAAGTTCGCATCAAAAAGCGCGTGAAG
>CALPYQ020000295.1 GCA_943327965.2 Singulisphaera sp. GP187 | reverse complement strand
TGTCCCTCAGCTTGTGTGTCAGCATCGTGCGAGCCCAAATAGGCCTCTTGCACGCGCGCATTGGAGCGAACAGCCTCGGGTGTGTCAAATGCAATGACCTCCCCATAAACCACCACAGCAATTTTGTCGGCCAAACCAAACACAACCCCCATGTCATGTTCAACGGTTAAAAGTGTTTTGCCGATGGTGACTTCTTTGATCAAATTGATGAAGCGACTGGTTTCACTTTTGCTCATGCCCGCTGTTGGCTCATCAAGCAAAATAACTTCAGCACCACCTGCAATGGTGATGCCAATTTCTAGGGCGCGTTGCTCTGCATAGGTCAGGTTCATGGCCAAAAGGTCGCGCTTTTTGTCCAAACGAATCATCTCCATGTATTTCTCTGCCAATTCATTGGCGTCTTTTAAGCCGGATAAAAATTTGACGAAGGTGTACTTGTAGCCAAGGCTCCAGAGTACGGCACAACGTAGATTCTCAAACACACTCAATTTAGGAAAAATATTGGTGATTTGAAAACTTCGGGACAAACCCATGCGGTTAATTTCGTAGGGCTGCTTGTGATCAATGCGTTGCCCCTTTAAAAGAATTTCACCACTGGTGGGGCCAAATCTGCCACTGATTAAATTGAACAAGGTGGATTTGCCGGCACCATTGGGGCCAATGATGGCAATCCGTTCACCTGCATTGACCGCTAAGTTGGCGCCCCGAATAATTTCAGTTTTGCCAAAATTCTTGCGAAGGTCTTTGAGCTCAAGCGCATACGTCATTACGCTGTCTCCCGTCGTTTAATTTCTTTTTCAATTTCAACTTGGATGTCACCCCATTCAATGAGGAAATGACGTCGGGCGACTTCAAACAGGCCGAGACCCGTCAGCATCACAAAAACCGAGCCAAACCAACTGTCGACGCCTTTGGCATTCAAAGTGACTCCCATGAATTTCAAGGTATCTCCTAGCGCAGAATTGAGTTGCAAGTGATAAACCATTTCAATCATGGCACCCGCGCCAACAAGTGCCACCAGTCCGGTCACAAACAAGCCTAAGTAGCTAACCCAAACTTGTTTCAGCTTGCCAAACGCCGCCACGCGCAGGTTCATCATGATGAGACTGGCGATGCCGCCTGGCGCATACATGACCATGAACAGGAACAAAAGTCCAAGGTACAACAGCCAAGCTTTTGTAAATTCGGACAACAAAACAAACGCCAGCACCATCAAGATGCCACCGATGATGGGGCCAAAGAAGAATGTTGCGCCACCTAAGAATGTGAACAACAAGTAACCACCCGAGCGGCCAGTACCCACCACTTCAGCTGTCACAATTTCAAAATTCAGAGTGGCCAGGCCACCTGATATACCCGCAAAAAACCCAGCAATGATGAAAGCAAAATAGCGCACACGCTGGGTGTTGTAGCCAATGAATTCAACACGTTCCGGGTTGTCTCTGACCGCATTCAATATGCGACCCAAGGGTGTTTGGGTAAACGCATACATGAGCGCCACGCAAATGAAGGTGTAGATGGCAATCAAATAGTAAATTTGAATTTGCGGTCCATAAGTAATGCCCATGAAACTTTGGCCCGCCACACGATTGCCGGAAATGCCAGCCTCACCGCCAAAGAATTCGGAGAACATCAAGGACATGGCAAAGACCAACTCGGCCACACCCAATGTGATCATGGCAAAGGGTGTCCCAGATTTTTTGGTAGTGACATAGCCCAGCAGCACAGCAAAACCCATTCCTGCCACGCCGCCAACCAATGGCAACAAGCTAACGGGAATGGACGAGGTGCCAGCTGTGACGGCATTCAGTGCATGGATGGCTACAAACGAGCCAAGCCCTGTGTACACAGCATGCCCAAAACTGAGCATACCGCCCTGCCCTAACAAAATGTTGTAGGACAAACAAGCAATGATGGCAATGCCCATTTGAGCCAACATGGTGCCCGATAAATTGCTGGTGAATACCAAAGGCGCAAATATCAGAACAATGGCAAAAAGGCTCCAGATAATCCAACGGCCAACGTTGTACGGTTTGAACTTGTAACTTGACATGCTTTATCCCTCCCTTGTACCCAAAAGACCTTTGGGTCGGAAAATTAAGATAAGCACCAAGAACAGGTAAGGCAGGATGGGTGCAACCTGCGATACCGTGAGCTTCAGAAATGAGTTGTTGCGTGCTGCATCAGACAATGCGAAACCTAAGTCTTGAGCCACACTGACAAAAGAATAGTCAAACGCAATGGCAAAGGTTTGAATGACGCCAATCAAAATAGAGGCTAGGAATGCGCCAGATAAGGAGCCCATACCACCCACTACAACCACCACAAAAATAACCGATCCAACAGTAGCCGCCATGGCCGGTTCAGTTACAAAGGTACTTCCGCCAATGACGCCAGCCAAACCAGCCAAACCAGTTCCTGCACCAAACACCAGCATGAACACGCGGGGCACATTGTGTCCCAGTGATTCAACGGCTTCGGGGTGCGTTAAGGCCGCCTGAATGACCAAACCAATGCGTGTTTTGGTCAGCAACAACCAGAGTGCCAAAAGCATTAGCAAGGCCACGATCATCATGAATCCACGTGTGGCAGGGAAAGGCGTGCAAATAAGGCGAATGCTAGCGTCTGCAGCTTTGCACATTTCTGCGGGTACGGGACCCCAAATAAACTGCATGCCGTCAACTGAGTGGTTGATGAGCGTAAAGGCCGCACCTTTGAGTAAATCTGGTGGAACGAATTCGACCGCTGTACGACCCCAAATGAGTTGGACCAACTCATACACGATGTAGGAAAGACCGAAAGTGACCAAAAGCTCTGGTACGTGACCAAATTTATGAACTTTGCGCAGCGTCAGACGTTCAAAAATGACACCACAAGCCCCTACCAAAATAGGCGCTAACAACAGCGCGGGCCAAAAACCAATGACGCTGGTGAGGCTGTAACCGAAATAGGCACCGATCATGTAAAACGACGCGTGTGCAAAATTCAAAACACCCATCATGCTGAAAATCAGGGTCAGTCCGGAACTGAGCATGAAAAGCAGCAAACCATAGCTCAATCCGTTGAGCATGGAAATGATGAAAAACTCCATAAATCGACCTTCCGATTTCCATCACATTTCAAAAAAAAGGGCCCGATCCTCAGAGGTGCGGGCCCTACAGGAGCGTTTGAGAATTAACCTGGGCGCTTCATCTGGCAGCTGGTAGGCGTGCTAGAAATGTAGGATGGGAATTCCTTAACAGGAACCAAGGTCATGCCAGTGTTTTCAACACTGTAGTTGTACTTCTTGTCGGTCTTGCTCCAAACGGTGAGGTACAAAGGTTGCTGCAACTGGTGATCCGTTTTACGCATCTGAATTTCACCGTTGAAAACGCTTTTGCTGGTAATGCCTTCTAAAGCAGCAGCCACTTTGACGGGATCAGTTGACTTGGCCTTGGCCATGGCATCACCCAGTGTGGTGAAGATGCTAATGACCGAACCCGTGTA
>CALPYQ020000294.1 GCA_943327965.2 Singulisphaera sp. GP187 | reverse complement strand
TACACAGCATCCAGCCGAGACAATCCCAGTCGGGTCAGGCTGTCTTCAACGCTTTTCCGAATACCCGAACGAGAGAAATCCCAATGCTGCACAAAGGGCAGACCGCCTACATAACTGAATTGCTCATGGGGAACTTGGGGGGAGGGGGTCAGAAGCCTGCCTACTTTTGAGGAAATTTTGAAACTGTTTCGATCTTTTGTTTTTAAAAATTCGCCCATGCGTTTCTCGGACAAGCCATGTCCGTAGTGGGGTGCCGTGTCAAAACTGCGGCAACCATCATCCCAAGCATGGTTCAGGACAGATTGCGCCGCGTGTTCCGTCATGGCACTGAACAAGTTCCCAAGCGGAGCCCCGCCCAGACCCAAGCGCGCACCGTCTAGGCAATTGAAATAGGCTTTTGATTCACTCATCTTTGACTCTTTGAGTGGAGATCCTAGGGCGCATTCACACAAAAGAAAAGTGCTGTGGTTGATTCACGATACCAAGGGTTATTGCTAGTTCGACAGCACCTACGATCCAACTAACATGTTAGTCATTCATGTTGAAAAATCTGTCGCCCCTTCTCACGCCGTCCCTGCTTTTTGGACTTTCCAAAATGGGGCATGGCGATTGGTTGGCCATTGTGGATGCCAATTTCCCGGCGCACAGAGTCTCAGAACAAGCGGGTGCAGCCCTCATTGAAATGCCTGGATTAAGTTCCACGCAGGTCCTTGAAGCCATATTGAATGTGTTTCCCGTAGACGTCTTTGAAAAACCCAGCAGTTTGACCATGCAGGTGGTCGGCGACGAAAGTGCTGTACCTGTGCCTGTTTGGGAATTTGGTCATTTACTGACTCACCAGGGTGAAGACCCGCCCCAATCCCTAGAGAGATTTGCTTTTTATGACTTAGCGCGCTCATCCATGCTCATTGTTCAAACCGGCGATTTGCGCAAATACGCCAACATCTTGCTTCGCAAGGGTGTCATTTCAGTTGATTGAAACCATGAACTGCGCCCCACTCAAACAATCTTTGCGAGCGCGAGCCTACGAAAATTTTCGTCAGCAAATTCTCAAGGCCAATGTGGTACCAGGTCAGTTTGTTTCACAGCGAGAATTGACACAACTCTTGGACATGCCGCTAGGCGCTGTGCGAGAGTTGATCCCCCGTTTAGAGGCCGAGGGCTTGTTGCGTACCGTGCCGCAACGCGGCTTGCAAATTGCGCATGTCGATTTGAATTTGATCCACAACGCATTTCAATTGCGTGCCATGTTGGAGCGTGAAGCTGCGTTGCATTTTGTCAAGGCGGCAAGCGATTCCGAACTGCAAGCCATCGAACAATCTCATTTGGCCATCGTCGAGGCTGCAACGCTCGGCCCGATTACGGACGACTTGTTAACTGAAGCGACTTCGGTCGATTGGGGGCTTCATGATTTGATGATCGACACTTTGGGAAATGACTTGATTTCCCAAACTTATCGAATCAATAGCTTGCGTGTTCGGCTAATTCACTTAGAGCGCTCTACGCTGTCGGCTGATATTTTGTTGCCAGCCATGCAAGAGCATTTAAATTTAATCGCTGCACTCAAAGCGCGCAGTGAAGTTGCTGTGGCAGAACACTTGGCCTTTCACATTCGCAGCGCCCATCAGCGTGTACTGGGTCAAGACCGAAGGGTTCAAACAAGCACACCCAATCAAGCGATGGGTCAGTCTATTTCTTCTCAACCTCAAACGGAGTTCACTTGAGTATTCAAACTATCAACGCGCGCAATGGCTTTCAAGGCATTTGGCCAGCCATGCTGACGCCCCTGGATGAGGCCTTGAACATCGACCATGCCAAATTGGCAGCGCATGCGCAATCCTTACTCAAAGCCGGTTGCGGCGGGGTGACCATTTTTGGCACCACAGGCGAGGGACCATCTTTCTCGGTTCGTGAACGCAAAGAAGCACTTGAACAATTGATCGCCAGTGGTTTTCCTGCTGACCGCATCATGGTCTCGACCAGCTGCGCCGCTTTGGTTGAAACCACTGAACTCACAAAGCATGCCGTTAATTTGGGTGTCCATGGCTGCTTGGTTTTGCCGCCATTCTTTTTCAAAGGCATCAGCGATGAGGGCATCTTCAACGGCTACGTTCAAGTTATCGAAGCCATTCAGCGCACCGATTGGCGCCTGTATCTTTATCACATCCCACAAGTCATTGGGGTGTCACTTTCGCATGATGTCATTCGCCAATTGATCAACAAGTATCCTCAAATCATTGTCGGCATCAAAGACAGCGCGTGCGATCAGGCGCACTCAGTTAGCTTGGCCAAAGCCTTTATGCCGCCCCTGACGGTGTACGTCGGATACGAGCCAGACTTGACCACCCTAGGGCCTCTGGGAAGCACCGGTGCCATCAGTGGTTTGGCCAACTTCATGCCCAGAGTGGTACACCGAATGGTGTCGTCATCAAACGACCCCCGGACAGCCCTCGATGCAAAACGTGTCGCAGACATGCTGGCGCTTTTAAAGCCCCATTCGTTGATGCCGGCCTTGAAAGGCGTCATGGCTGCTTTGAGCCATGATGTCAGTTGGTTGCGTGTTCGTGCACCGTTGGTGGCCATGACATCTGCCGCCTATACAGATTTTGCCAAACAAGTTGATGCCTTTAACATTGACTCACTTCACGAATAATCAAACTTTATCCACCCTAAGGAGACTCCTGTGAAAACTCAATCCATGATTCGTCGTCAAATTGTTGCTGCCTGTGCTTCTGCTGTTGCACTGTGTGGCGTGCTGGGTGTTAGCACCCAAGCCATTGCCCAAACCAAAATTCCCATGCGCATTTCAACGCCTGCAGTGCCGGACGATTGGCATGCCAAGATGTGGACTGTTTTTAAAGAAAATCTTGATAAATCTTCTGCCAATCAATTTGATGTTCAAATCAATTTGAATGCCTCCTTGTTCAAGCAGGGCACAGAACCTGCAGCCATGGCGCGTGGCAATTTGGAATTGTCTTCAATTTCTGCATTTGACATCGCCAAGATGGTCCCGGATTTCTCGATCTTTACAGCCGGCTATGTCATCCGCGATCCCTCACACCAACAAAAAGTTTTCAATGGCCCCATTGGCGAAAACTTGTTTAAAACGGTGTCTGAAAAAATGGATGTGACCATTTTGTCGACCGTTTATTTGGGCACTCGACAAGTCAATTTGCGTGATGCGCGCAACGTCAGAACGCCCGCAGATTTGAAGGGCGTTAAGTTGCGTATGCCTGGCAGCAAAGAGTGGCTGTTCTTGGGCGAAGCTTTGGGTGCAACTGCCACACCATTGGCTTTTGGTGAAGTTTATTTGGGCTTGAAAACTGGCACCATCGATGGTCAAGACAATCCCTTGCCAACCGTTCGTGCCGCCAAATTTTATGAAGTGACCAAGCAACTTGTTTTGACCAACCACCTGGTGGATGGCATTTTTATTGCCATCTCTAATAAAACTTGGAATGCACTCTCGCCTGCTCAAAAGCAAAACGTCAAGGCAGCT
>CALPYQ020000293.1 GCA_943327965.2 Singulisphaera sp. GP187 | reverse complement strand
GAAACCATCAACTATTTGGCACGTGCCGCAACTTACATCTTGGCAGTCGCCGGTGTATTGGGTTCAGGCTGGTGGGCAACTCAGAAACAGGTACAAAACGAAGCAGAAACTCAGTCCATCTAATCAATTTTTTTAACAGGAGAAAAATAATGGAAACATTCATTGTTTACATAGACGACAAGCAATATGCACTCCAACAAGTTATCCCTATGCTGCCCTCGGATGGACAAACGCAGCAAGCAGCCAATTGGGTATTGATTGGGTGTCCCCCCCGATTCAATCGTCACACCGGACGATGGTTGACCCACACTGCACAAAAGAAATGGCGCCAGGAGTGGACGCAAGAAGCAACTTCTGAATTGGTCCAAAACTTGAGAGTGGTGGCAACCAGGTCAGTGTCCGCGTTGCACATGGCGCTTTGTCAGAGTTGACCAAGCAGATTAAAGGTGAAGTGGGCGTAGCGCGTGTGATTGATGCACGTCGTCCCAAACTGGCGGTCAATTTGGATCCTGTGACAGCCAATCAGCCGCAGGAAAAATCAAACTGGGCGATTCCTGGTGGTGTTTTGGCCATGGGCGCAGCCATCATGATCGTCAGCGAGTAAAGTAACCCATCGTAAAAAAGCCCCCCTGGTTTTGCCAGAGGGGCTTTTTACTTGGGCGGCTGCTTCATGGCAGCCGTTTTGCTTTACATCGTGTCGATGAAGCTGCGCAGTTTGTCACTGCGGCTTGGGTGCTTCAACTTGCGAAGTGCTTTGGCTTCTATTTGACGAATGCGCTCGCGTGTGACGTCAAATTGTTTGCCCACCTCTTCCAAGGTGTGGTCGGTGGACATTTCGATACCAAATCGCATGCGCAACACTTTGGCTTCGCGAGGTGTGAGGCTGTCCAAGATGTCTTTAACCACATCGCGCAGACCCGCTTGCATAGCCGCATCGATTGGCGCCGTGTTGGCGCTGTCTTCAATGAAGTCACCAAGGTGGCTGTCATCGTCGTCACCAATAGGCGTTTCCATGGAGATCGGCTCTTTGGCAATCTTCATGATCTTGCGAATCTTGTCTTCTGGAATTTCCATCTTCTCGGCCAAGATGCTGGCATCGGGCTCAAAGCCAAACTCTTGCAAGTGCTGACGCGAAATGCGGTTCATCTTGTTGATCGTTTCGATCATGTGAACAGGAATGCGGATGGTGCGAGCCTGATCCGCAATGGAGCGGGTAATGGCTTGACGAATCCACCAAGTGGCATAGGTCGAGAACTTATAGCCGCGACGGTATTCAAACTTGTCCACGGCCTTCATCAAACCAATGTTGCCTTCTTGAATCAAATCGAGGAACTGCAAACCACGATTGGTGTACTTCTTGGCAATTGAGATGACCAAGCGCAAGTTGGCTTCGATCATTTCTTGCTTGTCGTGGCGTGAAGCAC
Organism: Singulisphaera sp. GP187; assembly: GCA_943327965.2. GTDB lineage: Bacteria > Pseudomonadota > Gammaproteobacteria > Burkholderiales > Burkholderiaceae_C > Limnohabitans_A. The sequence continues at coordinate 2,080 of CALPYQ020000293.1, read as the reverse complement.
GCTCACCGGCATTCATGCGCTTGTTGATGTCTTTGAGTTCGTCCAAAGGCACCACCACACTGGTTTGCAAATCAGTCAGCTTCTGCTGCAAATCTTGAACCGGTGGAATGTTGCGGCCCATCACAGCGCTCCATGGCTTGCCAGCTGCTGCTTGTTTTTCAATCCATTTCAGGTCCAACAGGTGCGAAGGAATGCGTTGGTTGTTTTTGTCACGGCCGCTGAATTCTGCAATGAACATGTCTTGTGGGTAGCCGCACTTGTCGACAATGATGCGACGCAACTCGCGTTCTTTTTTGCGGACGTCGTCCACATGGCCACGCACCATGTCACACAGCTTTTCAATGGTCTTGGCTGTGAATCGAATGGTCATCAGCTCTTCAGAAAGAGCGGATTGTGCTTTTTGATAAGCTGGTGTGCCCCAACCTTCTTTTGCAGAAATTGTGTGAACCTGATCGAACAACTCGGTAATGCGATCGAAACGTTCTAAGGCTTGATTCTTCAACTCTTCCAATTTTTTGGTGAGCGCTTTAGAGCCACCTTTGCCATCGTCATCGTCTGATTCATCAAACTCGTCGAAGTCTTCCTCGGCCACATAGTCGTCTGCTTCGTTGATGTTGGAGAAGCCATCCACCACAGTTGAAATGACGACTTTGCCTTCGCGAATTTCACCGGCCAATCGCAAGATTTCTGCAATGGTGGCAGGTGAGGCGCTGATGGCCGTCATCATGTCCATCAAGCCGCCTTCAATGCGCTTGGCGATCTCAATTTCGCCTTCACGTGTCAGCAACTCAACGGTACCCATTTCTCGCATGTACATGCGAACGGGGTCGGTGGTGCGGCCGAACTCACTGTCGACAGTAGACAAAGCCGCTTCAGCCGCTTCTTCGGCTTCTTCCTCTGTGGAGCCAGTAGGTGCATTGTCAGTAATGATGAGCGTTTCGGCATCGGGCGTTTGTTCATAAACGGCCACACCCAAATCGTTCAGAGTGGCAATCACCACCTCAAGCGTTTCGGCATCCACCAACTTGTCGGGCAAGTGATCGGAAATTTCGCCATGGGTCAGGTAGCCGCGCGTCTTGCCCAACTTGATCAAGGCTTTTAGGCGTTGGCGGCGTTTGGCCATGTCTTCTTCGGACAAAACTGTTTCGTCCAAGCCAAACTCCTTCATCAAGGCGCGCTCTTTGGCCTTGCTGATCTTCATGCGAAGGGGTTTGACTTTTTCTGTTGACTCTGGAACTGGCTCTCCCGCTAAGTCGTCTTCAATGTCGCTTAAGTCTTCATCGATAGGTGCTGGGCTTGCAGCCTTTGGTTTGCGGCCACGTTTTGCACCTGCAGGCTTAGCGCTATCAGGGGCAGTTGTTTTGTCAGCTTTGTCCTCGGGCGTTGCTTTAACGTTGTCCTTGGCTTTAGCCTTGATTTTTTCTTCTACCTGCGCAACTTGCTTGGTGGCGGGTTTAGCGATTTCTTTGCTTGCAGGTTTGGCAGTCGCTTTGACGGGGGATTTGGTGGAAGATTTGTCTGTGGCTTTGGCCACTGCGGCTGGGACTGCTTTGCCAGCGGCTTGCACGGCTGGTTTTTTGGCTGCAACAGGCGCAGCTTTGGAATTTGTTTTAGCGGGCGCCTTGGATGGCGTCGATTTTTTGGAAACGGGCACTGCAATTACTTTCTTTGCCGGCGCAGATTTGACAACAGGTTTCACCGCAGGTTTGGCTACCGTTTTAGAAACAGGTTTTGCAGCAGGTTTTGCAACTGTTTTAACGGGGGCCTTTGCAGGTGTTTTAACCGGTGTCTTGGCTTTGGCTGGACTTGTTTTCCCGATCACTTTGGCAGCAGGCTTGGCCAATGGTTTTGCTGCTGCTTTGGCAACGGGTTTGGCTGGTTTTTTGCCAGAGGGGGCTTGTGCTTTGACGGGCTTCTTCGGCTTTTGAGCGGGCATGATGGACCTCAATACTTCAAACTGACTAGGAAACAAACGCTGCGCCACAAACTTCTGGCGCGAGAGGAAATGCATACAAGAACCTGCGAGCAGGTCACATGGAATGCATGGGTTTTAGAGGCAAGATGTCTGGGCGAACATTTG
>CALPYQ020000292.1 GCA_943327965.2 Singulisphaera sp. GP187 | reverse complement strand
CAGACAAAGTGAAAGCCATGCAAGCGCGCTTGTTGGCATTCATGGACCAACACATCTACCCCAATGAAGCACGTTTCTTTCAAGAAATTGAAGAAAATCGAGCCAAAGGTAATGCTTGGGTTCCGACCAAAATTGTGGAAGAACTTAAACCACTTGCCCAAGAGGCTGGTCTTTGGAATTTATTCCTGCCTAAGTCCAATCGTGCACCACAAGGCCTGTCCAATTTAGAGTACGCACCCATGTGCGAAATCATGGGTCGCGTCCCATTTGCTGCAGAAGTTTTTAATTGCTCTGCCCCCGATACTGGCAACATGGAAACTTTTGAGCGATATGCCAGCGAAGAACTCAAGGACCAATGGCTAGAGCCCTTGCTCCGCGGCGAAATTCGATCTGCGTTTTTAATGACGGAGCCTGAAGTCGCCTCATCTGACGCAACCAACATCCAATGTGAAATTCGTCGCGAAGGCGATGAGTATGTGATCAATGGTCGCAAATGGTGGTCGTCAGGTGCGGGTGACCCACGTTGTGCTGTTTACATCGTTATGGGAAAAACAGACCCTGAAGCGGGCCGCCATCAACAGCAGTCCATGATCATTGTGCCGGCCAATACCCCCGGCATCACGGTTGTGCGTGCGCTGTCTGTTTTTGGCTATGACGATGCGCCACATGGGCACATGGAAGTACTGCTCAAAAATGTTCGAGTGCCCGCAACCAACATGCTCCTTGGAGAAGGTCGTGGTTTTGAAATTGCACAAGGTCGACTTGGCCCAGGACGCATTCACCATTGCATGCGTACCATTGGTATTGCAGAGCGCGCATTGGAATTGATGTGCAAACGCCTCAACAGCCGTGTTGCTTTTGGCAAGCAAGTTTCCAAGCAAACCGTGTGGCAAGAACGGATTGCTGAGTCACGCTGCATGATTGAACAAGCTCGGTTGTTGACTTTGAAAGCGGCTTACATGATGGACACCGTGGGCAACAAGATTGCCAAGGCCGAAATCGCCATGATCAAAATTGTCGCGCCTCAAATGGCCTGTCAAATCATTGATTGGGCCATTCAAGCGCACGGTGCTGGTGGCTTGAGTCAAGACTTCCCATTGGCCTATGCCTACGCTCACCAGCGTACGCTTCGCTTTGCCGATGGTCCAGACGAAGTTCACCGCAACTCCTTGGCCAAGCTTGAGTTGGCCAAGCACATGCTCATGCCGGGTGAAGTTGAAATGCCCGTGACGCGAGGTTCTTAAGCCAAATACCCCTTTTGTCCCTGTATTGTTCTGACGTACTCATTGGAATTTCTCAAGAACTTTTTAAGCAAATTCTTAGAATTCCACTGATCCCGCATTAGAATATGAGGCTTGTCGGAGCGTAGCGCAGTCTGGTAGCGCATCTGGTTTGGGACCAGAGGGTCGAAGGTTCGAATCCTTTCGCTCCGACCATTTATCCATTAAAAAGGCCCTACCTTCTTGGTTTCAGGGCCTTTTTTATCTGCCCGTAGCTCAACTGGATAGAGCAACGGCCTTCTAAGCCGTAGGTCGGGGGTTCGAGTCCCTCCGGGCAGGCCATCTTCTTAGGGTTTTGCCTAGCATTTTCCTGTACTCAGATGCAACATAATGCATCTCACAAGGAGATTTCATATGACCACTTCCCCCTCACGTCGTCTGGTATTAACACGCAGCGCAGCTTTGGTTGGTGCAGCCAGTTCTGGAATGTTATTGCCCGAGTTGGCCATGGCACAGACCGGTAAAATTCGCGTCGGCCTCATGCTGCCCTATTCTGGTGCCTTCGCACCGCTGGGTGTTGCCATTGAAAATGGTGTGCGCATGGCGCTGAATGAACAAGGCGGCAAATTGGGCGGTCGTGAGATTGAATGGTTCAAAGTTGACGATGAATCAGATCCGTCCAAAGGCATTGAAAATGCCAACAAATTGGTACAACGCGACAAGGTCGATGTTCTAATCGGTACTGTTCACTCGGGTGTCCAAATGGGCATTCACAGAGTAGCTCGCGATTCTGGTGTTCTGACACTGATTCCCAACGCTGGCGTTCACGCCGCAACGCGTGCATTGTGTGCACCCAACGTATTCCGCACAAGCTTTTCAAACAGCCAACCTACTTTGGCGCTGGGTCAAGCCATGGTGGCAAAGGGCCACAAGAAAGCAGTCTGGATTACATGGAAATATGCTGCGGGCGACGAAGCATACGAAGGCTTTAAAGAAAGCTACACAAAGGCTGGTGGCACGATTGTTAAAGAATTGGGCTTGCCATTCCCCAATGTTGAATTCCAAGCCTTGCTGACAGAAATTGCAGCCATCAAACCCGACGCTGTTGCGTGTTTCTTTGCTGGTCCATCTGGCGCAAAATTCATGAGGGACTTTGCTGCAGCGGGTTTGAAAGGGAAGATTGCACTCTACGGATCGGGCTTCTTAACAGAAGGCGTTCTGGAAGCAGCAGGTCCCGCTGCAGACGGTGTGATGACAACACTGCACTACAGCGACTCATTGGACACGCCCCGCAACAACAAGTTCCGTTTGGAATACGCCAAAGCATTCAAAATGCAACCCGACGTTTATGCCGTTCAGGGATACGACACGGGCCTGTTGTTAATTCAAGGTGCCAACGCTGTCAAAGGTGACTTGAGCAAAAAACCGGATCTGTACAAAGCCATGGAAGGCGCTGTGATTGACAGCCCACGCGGCAAATGGACCATGAGCAAGTCACACAATCCTATTCAAGACATGTACCTGCGCGTGGCTGAAAAAGGCGAAAACAAAGTGATCGGCATTGCTGCAAAAGGCTTGGCCGATCCAGGCACAGGTTGCAGAATGGGTTAATCTACGTGGTTAGATTAACCACGCCAAAGCGGCGGAGCGATCCGCCGCTTTTTTCTTTTCTGACGTAAAGAGTGCTTACGTTTTTTTAAGTCAATATGGATTTCATTAATTTTTTGATCCAACTGCTGAACAGCGTTCAGTATGGTCTTTTATTGTTCATGCTGGCAGCGGGCTTGACGCTCATATTTGGCATCATGGGTGTTGTCAATTTGGCCCACGGTAGTTTTTACATGCTGGGCGCCTACTTAGCTTGGTCTCTGGCAGCCTTGACCCAAAGCTTCACATTGGCAATCATCTTAGGAACTTTGCTGTCTGTCCTTTTTGGTTTGCTTCTAGAGTGGCTTTTGTTTAGACACTTCTACAAACGAGACCACTTGGATCAAGTCCTACTAACTTTTGGCTTGATCTATGTGTTTGAAGAAATGCGCTCTATTCTTTGGGGCGATGATGTTCATGGCGTGACCATCCCAGATGCCTTGAGCGCTTCTATTCCACTCACAGAAACTTTGTCATACCCTGTGTACCGACTATTCATGTCGGGCATTTGTTTGCTGTTAGCGCTTGGTCTCTACTTGCTCATTTCTAAAACACGGCTGGGTATGAAAATTCGTGCCGGTGCATTCAATCATGAAATGACCGAAGCCTTAGGGGTCAATATCAAACTCATTCATGCATTGGTTTTTGCACT
>CALPYQ020000291.1 GCA_943327965.2 Singulisphaera sp. GP187 | reverse complement strand
CACACGGCCATTTTTGCATGCATAAATTTTGTACCCTGCGTGAGCCCCACCCACTGGGCCATTGGGCAGCGTCATGCCCCAATGTCGAGGTAAAGCAAGCCAAGCGGCAGCCTCGCTGAGGGCCACTTCGTGAAAGCTACCTTTTCCAGCTACGCGCTGAGAAATGCTTGCTTTCAAGATGGCTTCACTTGCCATGATGGCGCCGCCCATGTCTGCGAACAAACTGGCGGGTAACTGCAAGCCAGGCACTAAATTGACTTCAGCTTGATAGGTTAAGTCATGACCTGGAATTTCGGCCAGAGGCCCCGGTGCACCCACAACGCTGACACAACTCAGTTGGGGGTAGCGCTGGTGCAAATCTTTCCATCCAAAGCCCAATTTGTTCAATGCGGAAGGTCTGAAGGAGGTTAACAAAACATCTGTTTTACTCAGCCATTGGTGCATTGATTTTTGGCCGCTAGCACTTTTTAAATCACAGGAAACTTCTTTGACTCCCGCGTGCAAAGTTGCATAACCTTCTTGGGTGTACATGGCCATGGGGTCGCCATTTGGCGGATTGACCTTGGTGCATTTCGCACCCATTTGGGCAACACGCAATAAGGCTGCGGGTCCTGGCAAGTTGAGCGCCAAGCTTAAAACGTGGACACCTCCCAATGTGTTGTCTTTTTTCATGCTGTCCTCAACTTGACGCTTTATTCGAAGCATTGACCTCGTTAAACACCAAGGTGTTGTGCCAAGACTTCTGGCTGCGACTGAAGCAATTCAGAACTGCCTTGAAAGACCACTTCGCCTTTGACCAAAATAACATTGCGATCGGTAATTTTGGTGACGTGTTTCCAGTTCTTGTCGACGATGATGCTGCTGATGCCACTCTCTTTGATCAGGCTGCAAATTCGCCAAATTTCTCTGGCAATGAGTGGCGCTAAACCTTCAGTGGCCTCGTCCAAAATTAGGACGTCAGGGTTGGTCATTAAGGCGCGGCCAATGGTTAGCATTTGTTGTTCACCGCCGGACAATTGTTGGCCGCCGTGTCCTAAGCGTTCTTTTAAACGCGGAAAGGTTTCTAGAACCCTTTCGTAAGTCCAATCGCGTTGTCCATTGGTCCCAGGTCTGGCTGCCATTTGCAAATTCTCAACCACGCTGAGATTGCCAAAAATACCTCGTCCCTCTGGCACATAGGCAATGCCCTTTTGTGCCACTTCAAAGATTGCAAGGTCGTTGGTTCTTTGACCCTTGATGAAAACATCACCAGAACGAGGGGTCACGATGCCCATGATTGATTTAAGCAAGGTACTCTTGCCCATACCATTGCGGCCCATCAAGCCAATTGTTTCTCCAGCATTCACTTCAAAATGGATGTTTTTGAGAATGTGACTGGCGCCGTAGAAACTGTTGAGGCTTTTTACTTGAATCAGTGCGTCAGTCATTTCAGTGATCCTCACCCAAGTAAGCCGCTTGAACGCCAGCGTCTGCGCGGACTGTGGCAGGCAATCCGCTTGCAATCACGGTGCCATTGACCATGACCGTTAACTGGTCGGCCAAGGTAAAAATAGCGTCGATGTCATGTTCAACGAGCATCATGGCATGCAGTGGTTTAAGCCTTAACAAAAGCTGAACCATGCTTTCCGCTTCTGCAACCCCCATACCCGCCAGCGGTTCATCCAACAAAAGAACTTGAGGCTCAGTGGCCAAAGTCATGGCGATTTCAAGTTGGCGTTGTTCACCGTGGCTGGCGGCACCAGCAATGGCATGCCTTCTGTCCTTTAGCCCGGCCAATTCAATAGCGCGTTCTGCACGTTGGTTGACATCCTGCATACGATCGGCATTTTGAAACCAAGCGAAAGGGTTGAAGGGCAATGGTTGACTTCTAGATTGGGCTGAAAGTCTGACGTTGTCCCAAACCGTAAAGCTACGAAAAATATTAGTTTTTTGGTAGCTTCGACCCATGCCATTTCGAGAAATTTTCTCGGGGGTCCAACCCGAAATGTTTTGGCCCTTCAAGCTGACGTGTCCCGATGTTGCAGGCAAGTCACCTGTGAGTAAATTGGCCAAGGTCGACTTGCCAGCACCGTTGGGTCCAATCACCGCATGAATTTGCCCTAGATTTAAATCGACAGAAACTTCATTAACAGCCGTCAAGCCACCAAATCGCTTTGTGACCTTGTGAGCACTTAACAATAAATTTTGAGTGTCAGTCATGGCCTGACTCCTTTGACTTGAGGAGTGAAGCCAACAAGCCCAAGATGCCTCTTGGCGCCAAAATAACCAGCGCCACAATGAACAAGCCCATCCAAAGTTGCCAATGCTTTCCTAAATTAAAGCCTGCTACTTGGGGCAAATCCTTGAAGAGATGAAGCAAATACTCAAACGAGAAAGCACCAACAATGGCACCCGCAAAATTGCCCATGCCGCCCAAAATGATCATCATGATGACGTGTGCGCTCATGTGAAAGCCAAGCAGCTCGGGATTGACATAACCCGATTGAGCCCCCCACAAGAAGCCGGCCAAGCCGGCCAATGCGCCTGCTAACGTAAAGGCCGCCAATTTGTGGCCAAAGGTACCAAATCCTAAAGCACGCATACGGTGTTCGTTGACTCTGATGCCAGACAGGGCGCGCCCAAATGGACTCCAAAGAAGACGTCTTAAAAACAAGTACACCAGCAACATCATGGCCAACGTAAAGAAATAGAAAGTCGTTTTATTTTCTAAGTCGAACAACAAGGCCTCTGGTTTGAAATTGATGTAAACGCCGTCTGATCCGCCCAAAGCTTTGTTGTCAAAAAAGGCATAAAAAACCATCTGCGAGAAGGCCATGGTGACCATGATGAAGTAAATGCCATGGGTTCTGACCACCAAGAATCCAATGATGAGTGCGAGGAGGGCAGAAATGCAGACAGCAGCAGGCAATGACCACCACAAAGAAATAGGCTCGCCTGCAGGCGTGAAAAACGCCAAGGCATAACCTGCCACCCCAAAGTAAGCGGCATGCCCCAAAGACACCAAGCCCGTAACGCCTTGAAGCAAATCCAAGCTCATGGCAAAGATGGCCAAAATCATCATGCGGGTGACCATTTGAAGGTAATAGTCTGTGCCTACAAATGGAAAAGCTGCCAGCGCTACAAATGTCAATGCCAACAAGATATTCAAACTGCGTGGCAGTGTTTCAAGGGGTGCGTGTGAATCACTCATGATGCCCCCTCAATTCTTGAACAAGCCTTCAGGCTTGTAAAGTAAAACCAAAGCCATCAAGACATAAACCAACATGCCAGCTACTTGAGGCAAAAGGACTTTGCCAAAGGTGTCAACCAAACCGACTAACAACGCAGCGATGAGCGCGCCTTTGACCGAGCCAATGCCGCCAATGACCACCACCACAAAACACATGATTAGTACTTGTGAGCCCATGTTGGGGTAGACGCTAGAAACGGGCGCCGCCACCATGCCTGCAATGGTGGCCAAGCCAACACCTAGTGCAAAAACCAATGCATGAATGAGTTTGATATTGACCCCTAAGGCTT
>CALPYQ020000290.1 GCA_943327965.2 Singulisphaera sp. GP187 | reverse complement strand
TTGCACTTAGGCAAAGGGGTGGCTGCCAGCGGCCCGTTGGCCACACGCATGGGTTTGTCGGGTGTGCCTGTAGCTGCAGAAACCATTGCTTTGCACACTATTTTTGAATTGCTCAAAAGCATCAAAGCGCACGTTCATTTGTGCCGCATCAGCAGTGCCGCTGGTGTGGCGCTGGTTCGTCAGGCCAAAGCAGAAGGCTTGTCAGTCACTTGTGATGTGAGCATCAACTCCTTGCACCTGACAGATGCCGACGTGGGTTACTTTGACAGCCGTGCCCGCGTCTCTCCGCCACTTCGCCAACAGCGTGATCGTGAAGCGCTGCGTGAAGCTTTGGCCGATGGCACCATCGACGCCTTGGTCTCCGATCACAGCCCTGTGAGTGAAGATGAAAAAGCATTGCCCTTTGCAGAGGCTGCACCAGGTGCCACTGGCCTCGAGTTGTTGCTGAGCTTGGCCTTGAAGTGGTCGCAAGACAGCAAAGTCCCACTGAGCCGGGCCATTGCCACCATGACGAGCGAGGCCGCACGCGTGTTGGGCAAAGACATTGGGCAATTGAAAGTGGGCGCACAAGCCGACGTCTGCATCTTCGATGCGACGGCACATTGGCAAGTCACTGCTGAAAGCCTTCGCAGCCAAGGCAAATACACGCCATTTTCGGGCTATGACTTGCCAGGCAAGGTCAAGTGCACCTTGGTTGGCGGACAAGTGGCTTATCAAGCCTAAGCATGCGCGTCTTGCTCAAATTGTTGCGTGGCATCTGGCACGTGTTGGTGGGATGGTTCACCATCTATTTTCGATTTCCGCAGCTCAGTCCCCAACAGCGTGAAGCGCGCGTGCAAGTGTGGGCCACGCTGCTCTTGCGCATTTGGGACATTGAACTTGAAGTACGCGGCCAACCCGTGGTGATGGGGCCTACGTTAATGGTGTGCAATCACATTTCATGGTTGGACATTGTGGTCATACACGCCACCCGGCATTGCCGCTTTGTGTCCAAATCAGAACTGCGTGAGTGGCCCTTGATTGGTACCTTGGCCACGGGTGCAGGTACTTTGTACATCGAACGCGAAAATCGCAAAGATGCCATGCGCATGGTGAAAGAGATGGCCCAGGCTTTGAAGGCCGGTGATGTATTGGCTGTTTTTCCTGAGGGCACAACCGGTGACGGCATTGGCATGCTGCCGTTTCATGCCAACCTCATTCAGTCGGCCATCGAGGCCGATGCGCCTGTTCAGCCTTTGGCGCTTCAGTTTGTAGATGCGCAAACCAATGCAATATCGATGGCGGCCAGATTTGTGGGTGAAGACACATTGATGGGTTCTATTTGGCGAACACTGAATGTACAGGGCTTAAAAGCTGTGGTGCAATTTGGAGAAATTCAATCTGCCCATGGAAGAAGCCGCCGTGAATGGGCGGCTGATTTGTCCAAGGATGTTGCCGCTTTAAAGTTGGCCTGCTTGTAGTTTTTATTCAGCAGCCTTAAAGCCAGAAATCTTCACAGCTTCTTGCCAACGCTTGGCATCTTTGCGTGTGAAATTTTGAAATTCTGCAGGTGTAAATGGCAAAGGTTCAAAATCGTTTTCACGCCATTTGTCGATGATGACTTGCGACTTTAGAACCTTGGTAAATTCTGCTTGAAGCTTGTTGATCACGGCGTCGGGCGTGTTCGCGGGCGCAGACAAGCCTGACCAAATGTAAATCTCAAGATCGGGCAAGCCTTGTTCAGTGAAGGTGCCAACATTGGGCATGAGTGGTGAGCGTTGTGGGCTGGACACGGCCAATACTTTGACCTTTCCCGATTCGACATGGGGCCGCACTGCGAGCAAAGGCAGGAATGCGGCATGCACTTGGCCCCCTACCAAGTTTTGAACAGCAGGGGGTGTGCCATTGAAGGGCACATGGACCATGTTCAAACCAGTGCGTTGGTTCATGATGACCCCCGCGAAGTGAGAGGAGTTGCCTGCAGTAAACGACGCAAACGATACGCCGCCACTTTGGGCCTTGGCCCAGCTTACAAATTCTTTGACATTGTTGGCAGGCACATTGGCGGCATTGACAGCCAAGACCAAGGAAGCGCCTAAAAATCCTGTGACAGGTTTGTAACTTTTTTCAGGGTCGTAGGGCAGTTTGGAAAAAGTGTAGGGGTTGATGGTGAGCATGCTGGTGTTGGAAAGCAGCAGGGTATAACCGTCCGCAGGTGCTTGCATCACTGCTTGCGCTGCAATGATGCCCGAGCCACCTGGTTTGTTTTCCACCACAATGGGTTGGCCGGTGTTTTTCTTAAACTCTTCCGCCACTTGCCGGAGTGCATTGTCCAAAGTGTTGCCCGGTGCAAATGGCACCACCACCTTGATAGGCCGATCAGGAAATGTCTGCGCTAATGCCCAAGTAGGCAAGAAGCACAACATCAGACTGATGAGTTTTGCATGAAAGTTGAGGCGCATGTGTTTCTCCAAAATTAAGAGGACAGGGTGGTTTTCCAAAGGGAGCTTAGGCATTCAGACACAGCTGCAGGCGATTGAACAGGCAACATGTGTCCGGTAGGGACCCACGTGGTGCTAGCGTGAGGCATGCATGCTTGAATGTGTCGGGTTAATTCTGGCGGGGTGACGCGATCGTGTTCCCCGCACATGATGGCAACAGGCAAACGAAGTGTTGCCAATTTGGCGCGATGATCGCTTCGGGCCATCAGGGCCTGGATTTGCCGAATTGCCGCATCGCTGCCAATGGCCAGTTGCATTTGACGCAAAAAGTCGATGACATCGAGGCTGGCTTCGTGTGTGTTGAATTTCAAGATACCTTCAACCACCTTGGGAAAATTGGCTTGCATGGCCGCTATCGTTTTTTCTCGGATGATGCGGCTCTCTTCAGTTTCCGCAAGCACCGAGGTTGACATCAAGGCCGCGGCATGGATTCGCCCGTTGTCGTTAGCGAGCATTTCGATGGCCACATAGCCACCCATAGAAAATCCCGCAACGATCAGCGGCTGATCTTTGTCAAGATCGGCAACCAGTTGCCACGCATCTTCAGCCATGCTCGTAATGCTGTCTTGCGTCAGCACATTGGCAATACGAACGGTCCAATCGGGCGGTAGCAAGGGCAGAACATGCTGCCAAACGCTGGCATCGTTGAGCATGCCGGGAATGAGTAAGAGGACGGGTTTCAATGCGTTGTTTCCTTGGGTGCGCGCTCGGTCAAGGGAGATGGCGCATAACGTTCTCGCAATTCGCGTTTCAAGACCTTGCCCACAGGATTGCGTGGCAGTTCTTCAACCAAGACCAGTGATTCTGGCCATTTGTAGGCAGCCACCACTTTGACGCTGCGCAGATGCTCAATCAATTGCGGCAATGTCAGAGAGGCATCGGCCTTTGGAACCACCACGGCACAGACCCGCTCGCCCATGATGGCATCGGGCAGTCCAATGACGGCCACATCTCGGACATCGGCATGGCTCATGAGTAAATTTTCGATTTCTTCGGACGAAATGTTCATGCCACCACGAATCACGATGTCTTTGTGTCGACCTGCAAATCGAT
>CALPYQ020000289.1 GCA_943327965.2 Singulisphaera sp. GP187 | reverse complement strand
GAGATCGGTGCTGCACCATCCAAACGCTGGAAATGCAACAAGTGGCCGCCTGCGTCCACAATGGCAATGCTGACTGCCCAGTTGTTCTTTTGGGCTTCAGCTTGCGCAGCAGCGGCAATCGTTTGAACATCTGACAATTCGAGAGTAGCTTGAGTTTTCATATTGAAGAGGTCGTCGATAAAGAAAGCATAAGCATATCGCACACCAGAAATTCAATTAGTGACTAGAAAGTCACTACACAAAAGACCCTGAAAAGTTTGGCAAATAGGGTATTTCGGGTTACAAGCCGTACAATTTGCTCACCCGATAACGGGTGTTATTTCAGGAGTTCTCACATGAGCGATCTTCAAAGCATTGAACAACCCAGCTGGGGCGGCGTTGCCAGCACCCCCGCTGAACGCAACAAGGTCATGCGCAACACCTATTGGTTGTTGGCACTCAGCTTGTTGCCTACCGTTTTAGGCGCCTGGCTTGGCGTTTCTACAGGCATTACCCAAAAGATGGGCGGCGGTCTCGGCTTGGTGCTTTTCATCGGCGGCGCCGTTGGCTTTATGTACGCCATCGAAAAGACAAAGCACTCTTCTACAGGCGTGTTGGTCTTGTTGGCCTTTACCTTCTTCATGGGCCTCATGCTGTCACGCCTCATTGCCATGGTCTTGGGCTTTAAAAATGGTCCCGACCTCATCATGACAGCCTTCGCAGGTACAGCAGGTGTGTTTGCCGTCATGGCCAGCTTGGCCAGCGTCATCAAACGCGATTTGTCCGGCATGGGCAAATGGTTGTTCGTAGGCGCCTTGGTCCTCATGGTGGGCGGTATCGTCAACGTGTTTGTTGGCTCCACAGCCGGCATGATGGCCTTGTCCGTAGCGGCCATCGGCATTTTCAGTGCCTACATGCTGTACGACTTGAAGCAAATTTTGGACGGTGGCGAGACCAACTACATCAGCGCCACGCTCATGCTGTACATGGACCTGTTCAATGTGTTCCAAAGCTTGTTGGCTTTGCTGGGCATCATGGGCGGTGACAGCGATTAATCTGGTGGACTGAAGAAGCCTTTGGGTTTCTTCAAGCTGAGCAAAAGCATCAGCACACCCATCAATACACCCACAAGCATCTGAGTTGCAAAACTCAGGTGCTTTTTTTATGCCGATTCAATCCGCTCAAACACTGCCATGCTTTCCACATGGGCGGTATGCGCAAACATATTGATCACCCCAGCGCTCAAGCAACGGTAGCCTGCCCTGTGCACCAAGAGGCCCGCATCACGTGCCAAGGTTGCAGGGTTGCAACTGACATACACAATGCGTTTCGGAAATTCCCAAGTACCACGAAGCTCTGCATTCTCATGCAACTCAGCCATCGACTTGGCCAGCGCAAATGCACCCTCTCGAGGTGGATCGATCAACCACTTGTCTGCAATGCCGTCTGCCATGAGCATTTCGGGCGTCATCTCAAACAAATTGCGCGCAATGAAAGTGGTCGATGCTAATTTTTTGCCATCCCCCCGCATGCTTTGATTGCGTGCAAAGTTCTCACGCGATCGTGCCACCAAAGTTTCAGAACCCTCAATGCCCACCACCTCTTTGGCCATGGTTGCAATGGGCAAGGTGAAGTTGCCCAAGCCACAAAACCAATCGATGACTCGCTCATGCGCTTCAGGCTTGAGCAAGCGCAAAGCACGCGTCACCAAAACACGGTTGATATGCGGATTAACCTGTGTGAAATCGGTGGGCTTGAAGGGCATGTGAACCCCAAAGTCGGGCAAGTCGTAAGACAGTTCTGGGCCGCCTTCGTCCATCAATTTGACTGTGTCGGGGCCTTTGATTTGCAACCACCATTGCACACCGTGCAGGTTTGCAAAAGCCCGTAAGCGATCTTGATCGGCTGAAGTTAAAGGCTCCAAATGCCTCAAAACCAGCGCAGTGACCGAATCTCCTTGGGCCAATTCAATTTGCGGAATGGTCTCTCGGGCATCCATGACAAAGATTAGTTCGCGAAGTGCCATCAGCATGCCGCTGATATTGGGCGGCAAAACACGGCATGTTTTGATGTCCGCCACGTAGCGGCTTTTACGTTCGTGAAACCCGATTAGCACCTCGCCTTTTTTGTGCACATAGCGAACCGACATGCGAGCACGATATCGATAGCCCCAACTGGGCCCTTCCATTGGCCGCAATAAATTCTCTGGTTTGACTTTGCCCAAGTGCCACAAGTTATCTTCAAGGACACGCTGCTTGATGGCCACCTGGGCACTGCCCTCCAGATGCTGCATCTTGCAACCACCACATGCACCTGCATGCAACCCAAAATGAGGGCAGCCTGGTTTTACGCGTTGAGACGATTCGCGGTGAATGTTTGTGACAACGCCGGCCTCCCAATTGTTTTTCTTGCGGTGCACATTGACTGACACCATCTCAAAAGGCAGCGCCCCTTCAACAAAAACAACCTTGCCATCGGGCCTTCTGGCAATGCCTTGGGCATCCATGTCGAGGGCATCAATGTGAAGCCATCCGGTGGGTAAGTCAGAACGCCCAAAGATAATTTCTTGTGTTTGTTCTTCTCGCGTTGTGTCGTTCTGTTTACTCATGGACGAGCGGGCAATAATTTGGCAGGATCCACTGGCTTGCCTTGTTTGCGAATTTCAAAATGTAACTTGACACGATCGGCATCTGAACTGCCCATCTCTGCAATGCGTTGGCCTTTTTGAACGCTTTGATCTTCTTTAACCAACAAAGTTTGGTTGTGCGCATAGGCCGTGAGATAGGTGTTGTTGTGCTTCAAAATGACCAGATTGCCATACCCTCTTAAGCCAGATCCGGCGTAGACCACTTTGCCATCGGCAGCAGCCAATACAGGATCACCTGCTTTGCCTGCAAAGTCCAGGCCCTTGTTTTTAGTTTCATCAAAACCAGACAATACCTGGCCAGGATGTGGCCATGCAAAAATCAAGTTGTCGTCGCTAGAAACAGATTGGGCTGCTGAAGATGCTGGCGCAGAAGCAGGTGCACTGACTGGAACAGGCGATGTTGTCGAGGAAGATGCCGGTGCTGAGTTGGCTGCGGAATTGACTGAAGAATTGCCTGAGGTTCTGGCGGCTGCCATCGCCCGACCCGATGTGTCTGCAGAAGGTGGCACCACTCGCAAAACTTGATCAACTTCAATCACATTGGGATTGTCTAGGCCATTCCACTTGGCAATGTCGCGCCATGCTTGACCATGTTCTAGTGCAATTTTGGTAAGCGTGTCACCCGAGCGAACGCTGTAATAGCCAGGCTTGCCAGCATATTCAGCGCCCGACATTGTGTTGCCCATTGAGACGGGCGAACTGACAGCTACAGGACTGTTTTGTTTGGGTGCTTGCGTTTGCGGTTGCGTACGAACCGGGTTTTGGCCCGCCACGCGGTCTTCAACGGGAATGGGCGCGCGGGGCTTGGAGCCGCAAGCCACCAATACAAAAGTTGCCATGAGACAAAGAACCGTCAAACCAAGACGGGGGTCCAATCGTTTCATTCCGAATCCTTCAGGAGATGCCCGAT
>CALPYQ020000288.1 GCA_943327965.2 Singulisphaera sp. GP187 | reverse complement strand
GGCGAGTCTGCGTGCAATTCACAGAAACATTCTTGGCTCAGTGACCTCAGTGACCTCCGTTACTTCCGAGCGTCTATCTTGAGCGTCATTGCCAGACCCTATTTCACATGCCCCATTTACATGCAATAGGCCTCCAGGCCCAAGGCCACGACTGTGGCAATTTCCACACCGACTGAGTCCTTGAACTCGCTCTCGGCTTGTGCCACGGCCATTTGAAAAGCCGCCAGCCAGGCGAGGCCCGTCTCTGTAAACACCACTCGCTTGGCCCGCGCGTCTCTGCTGTCGTTCTCTCGCTTGATGAGACCCCAAGCTTCACACTGGTCGACCAAATTGCCCATGGCTTGTTTGCTCATGCCTGCGGCTTGCGCCAGTTCGGTCAAGCGCGAGCCTTGGAGCGAAAGGTGCCGTGTCATGTGAATGTGTGCCGCACTGATTTGGTCTCTGGCCGCCAAGTTAGAAAGCGCCAGTGGCACCTGATCGTTGTTGGCCATCAGGCTCAAGACCCGTGCATCAAAACGCCGCATGGCATGGCCCAGTAAGCGGCCTAAATGCGTCTCGCGCCAACGGTCGTCCAAGACACCCGTCAAGTTGTGATGTGTGTCTGAATTTTGAATTGAACTGTCATTCGTTTGCATTTCTTAATAGTAAAGCAAACTGACTAAAAAAACTATTTACGGATTGAGACAATGGCTTTACAGTACTGTTCAAGCATCCAGTCTTTAATCAACTTTCTGAATGCATCATTTTTAACCCGTTGATTCTCAAGGAGATTTTCATGAGCGACCAAAACAGCGACAAAACCAAAGCCCTCCAAGCCGCCCTGGCCCAAATTGAAAAACAATTCGGCAAAGGCACCATCATGCGCTTGGGCGAAGGCGAAGTCATCGAAGACATCCAAGTCGTTTCCACCGGTTCTTTGGGTCTCGATATTGCCTTGGGCGTTGGCGGCTTGCCCCGCGGCCGTGTGGTTGAAATATACGGCCCAGAGTCCTCTGGCAAAACCACACTGACCTTGCAAGTCATTGCCGAAATGCAAAAAATCGGCGGCCAGTGCGCCTTCGTCGATGCCGAACACGCCCTGGACATCCAGTACGCCCAAAAACTCGGCGTCAACTTGCAAGACCTGCTCATTAGCCAACCCGATACTGGCGAGCAAGCCCTTGAAATTGTGGACAGCCTGGTTCGCTCCGGCGCCGTCGATCTGGTCGTCATCGACTCCGTG
This sequence comes from Singulisphaera sp. GP187, assembly GCA_943327965.2. Classification (GTDB taxonomy): domain Bacteria; phylum Pseudomonadota; class Gammaproteobacteria; order Burkholderiales; family Burkholderiaceae_C; genus Limnohabitans_A. Next base: position 2,323 of record CALPYQ020000288.1, on the reverse strand, counting down.
GCCGCACTCACCCCCAAGGCCGAGTTGGAAGGCGACATGGGCGACTCTCTGCCCGGCCTCCAAGCCCGCCTCATGAGCCAAGCCCTGCGCAAGCTCACCGCCACCATCAAGAAAACCAACTGCATGGTCATCTTCATCAACCAAATTCGCATGAAGATCGGCGTCATGTTCGGCTCGCCCGAAACCACCACTGGCGGCAATGCTCTCAAGTTCTATGCCTCCGTGCGCTTAGACATTCGCCGCACCGGCACCATCAAGCGTGGCGACGAAGCCATTGGCAACGAAACCAAAGTCAAAGTGGTCAAAAACAAAGTGGCGCCGCCGTTCAAAACGGCGGAGTTCGACATTCTGTTTGGTGAAGGCATCAGCCGCCAAGGCGAAATCATCGACATGGGCGTCGAGGCCAAAATCATCGACAAGTCGGGCGCCTGGTATGCCTACAACGGCGAAAAAATCGGCCAAGGCCGCGACAACGCCCGTGAGTTCTTGCGCGAAAACGCCGAGCTGGCCGCCGAAATCGAAAACAAAGTGCGCGAATCTTTGGGCATTCCATTGCTGGCTGAAGCGGTCACTGCTGCTTAATCCGCCGTCTTTCATCAGTTGCGTTCCTTGATCAATGGCTCAGCCTGGGTTTAAGTTGTCCCTCAAAGGACGTGCGTTGCGGCTTTTGTCGCAACGCGAACACTCTCGGGCTGAGCTGGTTCGCAAGCTGTCCCCCCATGAAGAAGTGCCAGGCGAACTGGCACAAGCACTGGACGACCTCCAAGCCAAAGGTTTCATTGACGAAACCCGCGTCTTGGAGTCCATCGTCAATCACCGCGCTGCCAAATTGGGCAATGGCCGCATCAAGCAAGAATTACAAGCCAAAGGTCTGGCGCCTGCCGCTGTCACGCAGGCCCTGTTGGATTTAAAAGATTCAGAGCTGGCACGCGCACAAGGCGTCTGGCAAAAGAAATTTGGCGCGCCCGCCACTGACGCCAACGAACGGGCCAAGCACTACCGTTTTTTGCTCACGCGCGGTTTTTCTGCCGAAGTGGTCCGCAAAGTGGTCCAACAATCGGGCGCGCCCGACGAAGATTTCGACGGCTAGTTTTCACAGACCAGGTCAAAGACCTAGCATCAGCTTCAAGTTTTGAACGGCAGCCCCACTGGCGCCTTTGCCCAAATTGTCCAAGCGCGCTATCACCACCGCTTGTCGATGCGCCTCGTTGCCAAATACGCGAAGCTCCAGTTTGTTGGTGTCGTTGTTGGCTGTGGCACCCAATTTGCCACTTTCCTCAGCTGGCAGCACATCCACCCAACCACCTTGTTGCCGACTTTCTGCGTAATGGGCCAACAAGCATTGGTGCAAATCTGCCACCTTCGGTTTGCTTGGCAAGTCATCCAAATGCAGTGGCAATTGAACCAACATGCCTTGTCGGAAGTTGCCCACTGAAGGCAAAAACAAGGGTCGGCGCGTCAGTCCGGTGTACTTCATGATCTCGGGTACATGCTTGTGTTGAAGGCCTAAAGCGTAGGCTTCATGGAGGGGCGCACGGCCCGCCTCATAATCTTCAATCATAGGCCGGCCGCCACCGGAGTAACCACTTACTGATGGCAAAGCCACCGAAAAACTTGGAGGGATGATGCCAGCGCCAATGAGCGGGGCCAGAATGGCAATGGCGCCTGATGCGTAGCAGCCCGGGTTGCTGACGCGCTTGGCTTGCATGACGGCTTCACGCTGCCCGGCCTTCATTTCGGGAAAACCAAACACCCAGTTGTCGTTGACGCGGTGTGCTGTGGAAGCATCGATGATTCGTGGTTGGTGCCCCGTCATGGCATCGATCATCGCCACCGATTCACGCGCGGCATCGTCATGCAGGCACAAAATGACCATATCGACCTGCGCCATCAGTTCACGTTTGGCTTCCGGATCTTTGCGGCGATCTGCCGCAATGCTGACCAGCTCTACGCTGGGCATGGCCAACAGACGCTCACGGATGAGCAGTCCCGTGGTCCCAGCTTCGCCATCAATGAATATTTTGGCCATTCTGGGCCCTCCCAAGAAATTTTTGACTGCCGTCATGTCAATGTAAGTGACTCGACTGAAGATTGGTGCGTTGCAACATGATACAGTTGCCGGCTGAAGTGTCCAGTGCTTGTTAAGGGCAAATCACCCTGACTGGCTGGTGATCATAACCACCCTCTGAGAGAAACCTCATGAAGATCCACGAGTACCAAGGCAAGGAAATCTTGCGTCAATTTGGTGTGCCAGTGCCCCGCGGCATTCCGGCCTTTACAGTGCAAGAAGCGGTGGAAGCCGCTCAAAAATTGGGCGGCCCAG
>CALPYQ020000287.1 GCA_943327965.2 Singulisphaera sp. GP187 | reverse complement strand
TTGCGCGTCTTGGCCAACATGTTGGGTCTGCCGCAGTTAGCCTTTGAAACATCGCAAGATGTATTGAAGCAAATTTCAGCCACGCCACTGAACCTCAGCAACGATTGCAATTCTGAAGTTCGCTTGGCGGGCGTTGTCGACACACCCTGTGTGGCTTCAATTTATCAACTTGACAGCTTGGTGCGCCGCGCACCTTCACTGCAGTTGACGGCCGATGCCCGAAATGCTGCTGCAAGTTCTGTTGCGCAAGGAGTGCACGCATGATTGACGCGCTGTACAACAGCGGCTTGAATGCCGTTTCTGCCACTTGGTGGGCCACCATGGCTTGGCCTGTCTTGTGGATTTTGATCAAAATTGTTTGTATCTTGGCACCCCTCATGGGCGCTGTGGCCTACCTCACGCTGTGGGAGCGAAAGCTCTTGGGATTCATGCAAGCTCGTTTGGGTCCCAACCGTGTGGGCCCTTCCGGTTTGCTGCAACCCATTGCCGATGCGCTGAAGCTGTTGACCAAAGAGATCATCACGCCCTCAGCTGTGGCGCCTGGCTTGTTCCGTTTAGGTCCCATCATGGCCATCATGCCAGCCTTGGCTGCTTGGGTGGCCATTCCATTTGGTCCTGAAGTGGCACTCACCAACTTGAACGCAGGTTTGCTGTTGATCATGGCCATTACCTCTATTGAGGTCTATGGCGTCATCATTGCAGGTTGGGCCTCTAATTCCAAATACGCTTTCTTGGGTGCCTTGCGTGCTTCAGCACAAATGGTCAGTTACGAGATTGCCATGGGCTTTTGCTTCTTAGTGGTCATCATGGTCACAGGCAGCATGAACCTGACCGAAATTGTGTTGGGTCAAGGCAAGGGTGAAATGGCCAGCATGGGCTTGAACTTCCTCTCTTGGAACTGGTTGCCTTTGTTCCCCATTTTCATGGTCTACCTCATTTCGGGCGTGGCTGAAACCAATCGTCACCCCTTCGACGTGGTGGAAGGCGAGGCCGAGATTGTGGCCGGTCACATGGTTGAGTACTCCGGTATGGGCTTTGCCATCTTCTTCTTGGCCGAATACGCCAGCATGTGGTTGGTGTCCATCTTGGCGGTCATCATGTTCTTGGGTGGCTGGATGTCCCCCATTGACAGTGCTTTGTTCAACTTCATCCCTGGCTGGATTTGGTTGGGTATCAAGACCTTCCTAGTGGTCTCTATGTTCATTTGGATTCGCGCTACTTTCCCGCGTTTCCGTTATGACCAGATCATGCGTTTGGGTTGGAAGATTTTCATTCCAGTCACCTTGGTGTGGCTGTTGATCGTGGGCGCGTGGTTGCATTCGCCTTGGAATATTTGGAAATAACCGGGTTAAGACATGTCTACAGTGGCTGTATCCAATTTTTCGCTCAAAGACTTTCTCAAAAGCTTCATGCTGTTTGAGTTGGTCAAAGGCATGGCCTTGACAGGTCGTTACGCATTTCGCCGCAAGGTGACTTTGCAATTCCCTGAAGAGAAGACACCTTTGTCGCCTCGATTCAGGGGTTTGCATGCACTGCGCCGTTATGAAAATGGTGAAGAGCGATGCATCGCTTGCAAATTGTGCGAGGCTGTATGTCCCGCCATGGCCATCACCATTGAATCCGATGTGCGTGCCGACGGTTCACGCCGCACCACACGCTATGACATCGATTTAACAAAGTGCATCTTCTGCGGTTTCTGCGAAGAAAGCTGCCCTGTTGATTCCATCGTTGAAACTTCCATCTTGGAATATCACGGTGAGAAACGTGGCGACCTCCACTACACCAAAGAGATGCTCTTGGCCGTGGGCGACCGTTACGAAAAAGACATTGCTGCAGCCAAAGCGGCGGATGCCAAGTACCGTTGATCGGCTGAATTTACAAAAACTAACAAGCGACAACCCATGGACGTCAAAACTGGTTTCTTTTATCTCTTCTCGGTGGTGCTCTTGTTTGCATCCTTCCGAGTGGTGACTGCGCGCAATCCAGTGCATGCAGTGCTGTTCCTCATGTTGGCATTCTCACAAGCCTCAGGATTGTGGTTGCTGTTACAAGCAGAGTTTTTGGCCATGACTTTGGTCTTGGTTTACTTGGGTGCCGTCATGGTGCTGTTCTTGTTTGTGGTCATGATGCTCGATATCAACTTGGACACCATGCGAGCTGGTTTTTGGAAGCACTTTCCACTGGCCGCCAGCCTAGGTGCTTTGGTGGCACTCGAAATGGCTGCCGTGCTCATGAGCGGCTTCAGAATTTCTGATGCACCCAAAGTAGCGCTTGCCGTGGGTCAAGTCGGTCCTGAAATTTCAAACACCAAGGCATTGGGAATTTTGCTTTACACCGAATACCTCATGCCCATTCAGATTGCAGCGGCTATCTTGCTAGTGGCCATGATTGCCGCCATTGCGCTGACATTGCGTGAGCGCAAAGACAGCAAAGCTATCAACGCGTCACAACAAGTTCACGTTCGTGCTGTTGACCGCCTGGTGGTGGTCAAGATGGATGCCGTGAAAGTAGGGGAGGCGCCCAAAGCGCCTGAAGCACCTGCCGAAGCAGAAGCCCCAAAGGAGACTAAATAATGACTTTGACACTCGGACACTATTTGTCACTGGGCGCCATGTTATTCGCTTTGGCGGTCATTGGTATTTTCCTCAACCGCAAAAATTTGATTGTTTTGTTGATGGCCATTGAGCTGATGCTCTTGGCGGTCAACATGAATTTTGTGGCTTTCTCTCACTTCCTGGGTGACATGCACGGACAAGTGTTCGTGTTCTTCATCTTGACAGTGGCAGCGGCCGAGTCCGCCATTGGTTTGGCCATCTTGGTGCTCCTGTTCCGCAATATGAACAGCATCAACGTGGACGAACTCGATTCGCTCAAGGGTTAAGAGGTTAAAACAACATGAGCCAAACCCTCAACGCATCTACGCTGCTGGCAGTGCCATTGGCCCCATTGGTGGGCGCCGCACTGGCTGGTATTTTTGGTACCCAATTTGGTGGCAATTGGATTGGTCGCCGTCTGACGCACTCGCTCACTATTTTGGGCGTACTGATTGCATTCATCTTGTCCGCATCCACATTAAAAAGTGTGGTGGTCGATGGCGCACGCTTCAATGAAACTCTCTATACCTGGATGGTGGTGGGGGGGCTCAAAATGGAAGTGGGCTTCTTGGTGGATGGTTTGACAGCCATGATGATGTGCGTCGTCACCTTCGTATCGCTCATGGTGCACTTGTACACCATCGGCTACATGGAAGAAGACGAAGGCTACAACCGATTCTTTGCCTACATCTCCTTGTTCACTTTCTCCATGTTGATGCTGGTCATGAGCAACAACATGCTGCAGTTGTTCTTTGGCTGGGAAGCCGTGGGTTTGGTCTCTTATTTGCTCATTGGTTTTTGGTACAACAAACCTACCGCTATTTTTGCCAACATGAAGGCCTTTTTGGTCAACCGTGTGGGTGACTTTGGCTTCATCTTGGGCATTGGTCTGATTGCTGCTTTTGCTGGCACTTTGAACTACACCGAAGCATTTGCCAAAGCCGCCGACCT
>CALPYQ020000286.1 GCA_943327965.2 Singulisphaera sp. GP187 | reverse complement strand
GCCAATCATGTGATCGATGCTTCGGGCTCGCACACCCCATTCCATGCTTGGACGGGCGTCACCATGGAAAGCAAAAAAGGCGATGACCGATGGTGTATTGCCGACGTTCGATTTGACACCCACCCACCCACCGAGCGTCACACTTGGATTGAAGCACCCTTCAACGAAAACAGGGCTGTTTGGCAACACCTGATGGCCGACGATGTGTGGCGCATTGACTACCAAATGGAACCCAATGCCGATGCGGCCTACATCAGCCGTGAGGATGTCGTTCGAGAGCGCTTAGAGCGACAGTTTGGTAAAAATGTGAAGGTCGACATTGTTTGGGTAGGGCCTTATGCCTACAAGAGCCAATGCCTCAATACGCTTCGCATGGGCCGCGTATTTTTCATGGGCGATACGGCCAAAATTGTGAATCCATTTGGCGCACGCGGTGGCAATACCGGTGTCGCCGATGCGGACAATTTGGCTTGGAAGTTAGCCGCCGTATTGCGCGGTCATGCCGACGAAGCGCTGCTAGAAAGCTACAACGATGAGCGCCTTGAAGCAGCGCAAGAGAACGTCAAAGTCACGCGACGCACTGCCCGATTTTTACGGCCAGCAGACGGCATTGAAAGGGCCTTTAGAAAAGCCACCATCAGCTTGGCCAAGCAATACCCCTTCGCCCGATCCTTGATCAATACGGGCCGTATGGCTGTTGCCAACACTTACCACGGCTCCCGCATTTGCGGCGACAACGGCGGCACTTCAGTCCAAAACGTGCGCTTTCAATGGCGGCAAGGCAAGCGGGGTTGTTTGAACGACTTGATTCAATGGGCCGACGGTCGACTGCTGGTTTTGGTGTTTGGCACCCAACCCAAAGCCGCACTGAAGCGCCTTCAAGAACTCAGCACTTCTGGCTTGCCCGTGCGCTGTGTTCAGGTGCTGGCCAAAGGCCAAACTGCCCAAGCTCGAGAGCATTTGCTTGACACCCAACAATCTTTGCAAAACGCCTGCGGCACCGTGCCAGCTGGTGGCTGGGCCTTGATCCGACCCGATGGCTATTTGGCCCATACTGGCAAGGGTGTAAACGGCGAGTTAATTGGCGCCGTGGCCACTTCCTTGTGTCTTTGAACCGAATCGGAAATCACCATGAAAACAGACCAGAACTTTCAAGACGCCGATACGTTCTACGAACAGCTGCTCAATGCCCATGAGGGCCTCAGCCCTGAAGAGTCAGAGCAACTTAACTTGCGCCTGATTTTGCTGTTGGCCAATCAAGTGGGCAATACGGCAGTCCTACGGGATTGCATCGAATCGGCCAAGAACTAAGCCCAAGCTAGGGCTGAACACCCTCCCACCTGCGATGGATATGGCGTTGAGACCAAGAATCGGGGCTCTTGCCCAGTAAAATCATGGCTTTAGTCCATTCACGACATTGCCCCTAGGCAATCTCAAACTATTCAGCCCATGAGCAACGAGTCCACCCCCGCCCTTCAGCAACCCGGCCTTGAAAGCCTGTCCAAGTCTTTTGAGCCTGCCGCTTTAGAAGCCCATTGGGGCCCCGAATGGGAAAAACGCGGTTATGGCATTGCGGGCCATCGGGGTAGCCAATCGCCAAAGGCTGAAGCACCCAACTTTGCCATCCAGTTGCCCCCGCCCAACGTGACAGGCACCCTGCACATGGGCCATGCATTCAACCAAACCATCATGGACAGCCTCACACGCTATCACCGCATGATGGGCTTCAACACCGCTTGGATTCCTGGTACCGACCATGCCGGCATTGCCACGCAAATTGTGGTGGAACGCCAGCTTCAAGGTCAAGGCATTAGCCGTCACGACATGGGCCCCACACCTGCCGAAGCGCGCAAAAACTTTGTGTCCAAAGTGTGGGAATGGAAAGAGCAATCGGGCAACACCATCACACAGCAAATGCGCCGCATGGGCGACAGCGTGGACTGGACCCGCGAGTACTTCACCATGGATGACAAGTTGTCCAAAGTGGTGTCTGAAACTTTTGTCAAGCTGTACGAGCAAGGCCTCATTTATCGCGGCAAGCGCTTGGTCAGCTGGGACCCTGTGCTGCAAAGCGCTGTGTCCGACCTGGAAGTTGAAAACACTGAAGCCGACGGCAAGATGCATTACATCTTGTACCCGTTTGCAGACGGCCCTCAACTCATTGACGGCGTGATGCAAAAGGGCATGACCATCGCCACCACGCGTCCCGAAACCATGATGGCCGACGGTGCTTTGGCGGTTCACCCTGAAGACGAGCGCTACAAACATTTGGTGGGCAAAAAAGTCGATCTGCCATTGTGCGATCGCCAAATTCCCATCATTGCCGACGACTTTGTCGATCGCGAGTTTGGTTCGGGTTGCGTGAAGATTACTGGCGCCCATGACGCCAATGACTACGCATGTTCGATGCGTCACAACCTGCCACTGATTACCATCTTCACATTGACTGCCACAGTCAATGAAAATGGACCGAAGGCTTATCAAGGCATGGACCGCTTTGTGGCACGCAAAGCCGTCATCCAAGACTTGGAAGCACAAGGACTGCTGATTGAAATCAAACCTCACAAACTGATGTTGCCCATTTGCGCACGCACCGGTCAAGTGGTGGAACCCATGCTCACGGACCAGTGGTTTGTAGCCGTCAACAAAGTCAGTCCACAAGACCCTACTGGCAAAAGCATTGCGCAAAAAGCCATTGATGCCGTGCACTCTGGTCAAGTTACTTTTGTGCCAGAAAACTGGGTCAACACCTACGACCAATGGATGAACAACATCCAAGACTGGTGTATTTCACGACAACTGTGGTGGGGTCATCAAATTCCAGCCTGGTACGACGAAGAAGGCAATGTGTATGTGGCCAAGTCCGAAGCTGATGCGCAAGCGCAAGCCGGCGCCGGCAAGAAACTCAAGCGGGACGAAGACGTCCTAGACACTTGGTATTCCTCTGCTTTGGTGCCCTTCTCCACCATGGGCTGGCCCGATGCCGTTTCAGCTTCAGGCACCAACACAACGCAAGACTACGATTTGTACTTGCCTTCTTCCGTGTTGGTCACGGGCTACGACATCATCTTCTTTTGGGTTGCCCGAATGATCATGATGACCACCCACTTTACGGGGCGTGTGCCTTTCAAACACGTCTACATCCATGGCTTGGTGCGCGATGCACAAGGCAAGAAGATGAGCAAGTCGGAAGGCAATGTGCTCGACCCCGTAGACTTGATCGATGGCATTGACTTAGAGCCCTTGCTCGAAAAACGTTCACAAGGTTTGCGCAAACCTGAAACTGCACCGCAAGTTCGCAAAAACACGCAAAAAGAATTTCCCGATGGCATTCCAGCTTATGGTGCAGACGCCCTGCGTTTCACGTTTGCTGCACTTGCCTCTTTGGGCCGCAGCATTAACTTTGACAGCAAGCGCTGTGAAGGCTATCGAAATTTCTGCAACAAATTGTGGAACGCCACTCGCTTTGTGCTGATGAACTGCGAAGGCCAAGACTGCGGCCTCAAAGAACACACCAAAGCTGAGTGCGCTGTCGGTGGCCCAGCGCATGGCTATCTG
>CALPYQ020000285.1 GCA_943327965.2 Singulisphaera sp. GP187 | reverse complement strand
TATGCACTGGGGCGCGTTGCAGAGGCCATAGAAATTGCTAGAGCAGCGCTTTACTTAACCAGTGCCGAGTCATCATTCGTCACGGGTATTGCCATGGCCGTGGATGGTGGCCGGAGTTATCACTGACAAGCGATTGGCGTTCAATCAATTCAAAATTGATGGATCCATAAAAAAAGCCGCTAGGTGGTTAAACCAAGCGGCTTTTTAACTTGCATTTGGTGGAGCTGGCGGGAATTGAACCCGCGTCCACAAGCCATTTTCGTACAGTTCTACATGTGTAGTCGTCTGATTTGAGTCTCGTCAAATCAATCGCGCAGCGACACGCTATTGACCCAACCAGCATCCTATTTTCTCGCGCCACATCAAGATGCCCGATGTGACGCCAGCCCATATGTTTTCCCTTGCAGCCTGGAAGCTTTAGGTTTTAACGCCTATTGCCCCCTTGCCCAGCCTATCGGCCAACTGTTGCAAGGCTCACCGGATTAAGCGGCGAGTGCGAAACGTTCGTCGTTTGCAGTTAGTTTTTTTTCTGCTTTTTTACGAGGATCAGAACCTCGACATGCCCTGCCACGCGTCCGAACCCATGTCGAAACCAGTGCAGCCCCAAGTTTCGTATTTTAGGTCTGTTTTGAAAATTGCAAGTGCTGATGACCAACTAACTTGGCCTTATTTCTATGGACTTTTCTTGGCATCAGCTTTCGGATCGGCTTTGGGATCTGCTTTTGCGTCACCCTTGCCGTCAGATTTACCGTCAGCTTTGGCGGGCGGCTTGTCGTTCACCCGAACCACTTTGCATTTTTTATGAGCCGGCGCTTTGGAAGTGGCAGGAACGTCCTCGCAAATTTTTTCAACTTTGTAGGCCCAAGCAGAAGAACTGACAAACAATGCAAAAGCCAATCCGGTCAAAGCCGGAAAGATGTTTGATTTAAAGTTAAGTATCAGCATGCTTGCAAAAAATTCATTGGGAACTTGTACAGCCTAATTGTGATGGAATAACATGGCTCAATTATCTGAAAGAAGATTCAATTGTCAAACTTGATTCGATGGCCCTTGTCTGCGTTAGCCGTTTGGGGTGCAGCATGGTTCATGTATATTTTCATGGTCGATCAGGGCACCAACCCCTCATTGGCCATGATCTTGACCACTTTTGCAGGCTTCTTGGCCGCCATGCTGTCTTGGATGCGCGGCATTTCGCAAGCACGGGCAGCAGCTTTGGCCATGGGATTTCCGGTTTCTTTGTGGCTGTTGGGCACCGCCAGTATTCCTGCATGGGTTTGGTTGTTGCCACTGGCAGGCGTGATCTGGATTTATCCCATGCACGCTTGGCGCGATGCCCCCGTGTTTCCAACGCCGCTCAAAGCGCTGCGAGAGGTTCCTCGATTTGCCATCCTGCCGGCCCAAGCCAAAATATTGGATGCAGGCTGCGGTGCAGGCGATGGCTTAAAAGCGCTTCGCGAGGCCTATGTCAATGCACAATGGATCGGCATTGAATTTAGCCGTCCGCTAAGTTGGCTAGCCAAATTTAGATGCCCATGGGCCGAGGTTCGTTGTGGTGATATTTGGAACGACCATTGGGGCGCCTACGACATGGTCTACTTGTTTCAACGTCCTGAAACCATGCCCCGCGCAGTAGAAAAAGCCAAGGCCGAGATGAAACCCGGCGCATGGCTGGTCAGTTTGGAGTTTGAAGCGGCAGACTTGCAAGCTTCAGCCAGCCCAGAAGCCAGCCCAGGTAGGCCGGTCTGGCTGTATCAAGCCCCCTTCAAAGCCAAGCTTCAGAAGCGATAGCCTAGGCCGACACCAATGAGTGTGGGGTTCAGCTTCAGAACACCTTTGTCGTCTGGGCCCACATAGACATTGGTTTTGATATTGACTTTTTTGAAGTCAATGTTGAAGCTTAAATTTTTGTCGATGGGAAAGTCCACGCCAGCTTGAATGGCTGTTCCCCAGCTGTGGCTGTCAACATTGGCGCCGCCGTCCAACAAGTTGACTTGCGTAATTTGGGTGTAGTTGATGCCAGCACCCAAATAGGGCTTCATGCCTGAGTAGCTGTCAAAGTGATATTGCAAAGTCAGTGTAGGCGGCAAGTGCTTGAAGGTACCAATGTCTGTGGCCAACACGCTTGAGTTGACGGTTTGCTTTTGTGGCACTGTCAAAATCAATTCGGCCGCAATGTTTTTGTTGAAGAAATATGTGATGTCAATTTCTGGAATGGTTTTGTTGTTCACAGTCAGTCCCAAGCCCGTGGCATCTTTATTGGCCATATCGATGCCAACAGCGCGCGCGCGAACCATCCAGGGACCTTCTTGTGCAAAAGCAGCGCCAGACAAGAGGGCACAAACAGCAGTGGTAACGATGAGTTTTTTCATGATTGATTTCCTTAGTTGAACGGTCTCAAAACCGTTAACTCATTAAAAATCAGTCATGTGGCACAAGCCTTGAGGTGCATCAAGCTTGCTTTCACAGCAAGTTGATGCAAGTCAAACAAATCAAATTGACGATCAGTGCGCCAAAATTTTGGACAAGAAGTCTTGGGTCCGCTCGTTTTTGGGATTGGCAAAGAACTCGGTTGCGGTGTTCTGTTCCACAATTTGCCCTTGGTCCATAAAAATCACGCGGTCTGCCACGGAGCGGGCAAAGCCCATTTCGTGGGTCACGCAAATCATGGTGATGCCTTGGTTAGCCAACTCCACCATGACGTCCAGAACTTCGTTGATCATCTCGGGGTCGAGCGCCGAGGTGGGCTCATCAAACAACATGATCTTGGGGGTCAGGCACAAGGAGCGGGCAATGGCCACTCGCTGTTGCTGGCCACCCGACAATTGCAAGGGGTACTTGTGAGCTTGCTCTGCAATGCGCACACGATTGAGTTGTTGCATGGCGCGCTCTTCGGCTTCTGCCTTGGGCACTTTGCCAACCCACATGGGTGCCAGCGTGAGGTTCTCGAGCACTGTCAGGTGTGGAAACAAGTTGAACTGCTGGAACACCATGCCCACTTGGCGGCGCACCGCTTCAATGGATTTCACGTCGTCCGTCAGTTCGGTGCCGTCCACGGTCAAGGTGCCTGCTTGGTGCACTTCCAAACGATTGACGCAGCGAATAAGCGTGCTCTTGCCAGAGCCAGAGGGGCCGCACACCACAATGCGCTCGCCTTTGGCCACCGACAAGTCGATGTCGCGCAACACATGGAACTCGCCGTACCACTTGTTGACTTTAGAAAATTCGATGATGGGACTTGAGGTACTCACTTCACTGTCTCCGTGTTCCAGTATTCAGATGGGATTCCAGCCATTGGCTGTAGCGTGACATGGCAAAGCATGCAACGAAATAAATGGCCGCCACAAAAATTTGACCTTCAATGAAGAACTTGCGCCAGTCGGCATCGCCCAAAGCCAATTGGACTGCGCCTGTCAGGTCGTACAAACTCACAATGGTGACCAAGGAGGTGTCTTTGAAGGCACCAATGAAGGTATTCACAATGGCCGGCACCACCAAACGCAATGCTTGAGGCAAAACAATCATGCGTTGAATTTGCCAGTAGCTAAGGCCCAATGAATGAGC
>CALPYQ020000284.1 GCA_943327965.2 Singulisphaera sp. GP187 | reverse complement strand
GCGTGATAGAGGAGGGCGACGATGGTGGTGAAGGTCAAGAACTTCATCCATTGGGAGGCAAAAATGCCGGCCCACTCTTCATAGCCAATTGGACCGGTGGTAAAAATGACTTGCGCCAAAACCACGATGGTGAAGGCGGCCATGAGTGTGGCTGTCACGCGTTGAGCCAACCAGTCGCGAATACCGTAATGCGCGCCAACAACAACGCGCTTGGAGCCGTAATTTACTGACATGTGGGTGAGCTCCTATTAGTAAAGACCAAACAATTTAGCGCCAAGAACTGCAGTCAGTCCAAGGCTTAAAACCAAAGTCACAATGGCAGATGATCTGCCAAATTCTTTGGTAACAGCATGTTTGACGTCCATGTACAAATGGCGAATACCCGCAATAAAGTGGTGGAGGTAGGCCCAAATGATGGCCAGAGCAACCAGCTTCATGAACCAGCCGGGTACAAAGCCCAGCCCGACATTGAAAGCAGCCGCAAAAGTGGCAAACGAAAGCTCAGAAGAGATTGAGTTGTCAAACATCCAAATGATGAATGGCATTAATAAGAACATCAATGCACCACTGACGCGATGCAAAATTGACACCCAACCGGCAGCGGGCAGGCGATAACTGGGCAAATCACTGATTGCATTGATATTGCGAAATTCAGGCCTCTTACGGGCAGTTTCGGTCATTTGATTAATTCCTCTTTGGTAACTTCACTGAAATTTTTGACTGCAGTGTTCGCGAATTCTATTGCAACGCAACAAACTGACATGAGAATTTCAAGAACTAATTAAAAAACAGTTTTTTTAGACCCTATTTTGAGTCACGAAGGTGTCAATTTAGATCGTTGTGGTAGTGGTGGGTGTCTGTGACATAGAAGCCTCTGCGCAATTCCATGGGCGTGTCGTTGTAGGTAAATGCCAGTCTTTCGACGCTCAGCAATGGCGTATTTGCACGAATTTCAAGCAGTTTGCATTGGGCGCTGTCCGGCATAACGGCTTTAATTTTTTCCTCGGCTTTGACCATGCGAACCCCGAATTCCGTTTCAAACATGGCATACATGGGGCCATCGTATTCGCTTAATCGTTCTGCGGTCAGACCTTTAAAGGGAGTGCCGGGAAGCCAAAGGTCTTCCAAGATGGTGGGGGATCCGGCAAAAGACAGTACACGCCTCACTTGAAGGACGGGGTCACCAGATCGAATGGCCAAGGCCCGGGAAATGTCCGCATTGGCCCTGAGCTTTTTACAGTCAATGATTTTTCTTTGAGCCGGTCCTTCGCTTTTCGGATCACCCAAATCGGGCATGAGTTTTAAAAAGCGATATTGAATTTGTTGCTCGGCATGGGTGGCAACAAAAGTTCCTTTGCCTTGGCGCCGAATGAGCAAATGATGGCTGGCCAACTCATCAATGGCTTTTCTGACTGTTCCCTGACTAACTCGGTACCGAGCAGCCAGTTCCATTTCGCTAGGGATGCCTTCGCCAGGCTTCCATTCCCCAGATTGCAAACCTTGAAGAATGAGGCCTTTGATTTGTTGATAAAGAGGACTGAAAGCTGGCGCAGCTGCGGTGTCCTGAAAATCGGATGAATCAGCAGAAAAAACTTGGGATGTCATGACGCTTGCCCTTGATTGGGCGGACATTGAGTTGCCGCAATGATATCTTATATAAGACATAAGACAAATTGACTTTTGAGGGTTTTCGCGAGTACACTCGAAAGCTGTTTGCCCATGCACATTGATTGTGTGCACCCGTCTGAAAATCTCAGATGGCCTGGCCGGCAGTGAATGTCGGGATGGGGTTGGCAAAGAAAGTTTTCTTATCACTATCTGGAGTTCACACCATGAGCAAAAAGCCCGTTCGCGTTGCCGTCACAGGAGCCGCTGGTCAAATTGGATACGCATTGTTGTTTCGCATCGCTTCGGGCGAAATGCTGGGCACAGATCAACCTGTGATCTTGCAATTGCTAGAAATTCCAGACGAAAAAGCCCAAAAGGCCCTCAAGGGCGTCATGATGGAATTGGAAGATTGCGCATTCCCTTTGCTCGCAGGCATGGAAGCCCATTCCGACCCCATGACCGCTTTCAAAGACACAGACTACGCCTTGTTGGTGGGTTCACGCCCTCGCGGCCCTGGCATGGAGCGTGCCGAGTTGCTCGCCATCAATGGCGCCATCTTTACAGCGCAAGGCAAGGCCTTGAATGCCGTTGCTTCACGCAATGTCAAAGTTTTGGTGGTCGGTAACCCCGCCAACACCAACGCCTACATCGCCATGAAGAGCGCCCCCGATTTGAAGCCCGGCAACTTCACAGCCATGCTGCGTTTGGACCACAACCGCGCTGCGTCACAAATTGCCGCCAAGACTGGCAAAGCCGTTGCCGATATTCAGAAGTTGTGCGTTTGGGGCAACCACTCTCCCACCATGTACGCCGACTACCGTTTCGCCACCATCAACGGCGAATCTGTCAAGACCATGATCAACGATCAAGAGTGGAACGCCAATGTTTTCTTGCCAACAGTTGGCAAACGCGGCGCTGCCATCATTGAAGCGCGTGGCTTGTCTTCTGCTGCCTCTGCTGCCAATGCCGCCATCGACCACATGCGCGACTGGGCCCTGGGCACCAACGGCCATTGGGTCACGATGGGCATTCCTTCACAAGGCTGGTACGGTATTCCCAAAGATGTCATGTTCGGTTTCCCCGTCACCTGCGAAAACGGCGAATACAAAGTGGTGGAAGGCTTGGAAATTGATGCTTTCAGCCAAGCTTGTATTGACAAGACATTGAAAGAGTTGACAGACGAGCAAGCCGGCGTGGCGCACTTGGTCTAATCAATAATCACTTTCGTGAAGCATCCGCGCGACATTCTGTTGGGCTCACAAGCGGCAAGCATGGTCTTGCCTGTTTGTGATCACTACAGTGGTGTTGAAGTACGGATGCGCAAAAGCTTGCAACTGCAAGCAGAGATGACCCAAGAGTTCGGTGCATGCGTCTTCGATGTCACCTTAGATTGTGAAGACGGCGCACCAGTGGGCGGTGAAATTGAACATGCCCACTTGGTCAAAGAAATTGCATTGAGTGCTGCAACAGAAGCACGCCTTGCTGTTCGAATTCACCCTGTTGATCATCCATCGTTTGCCGATGATATCTCTTTGATATTGACGCACTGCCATGCCAGCTTGAAGCACGTCATGGTGCCTAAAGTGGAATCGGTTCAAGACGTAGAAACTGCAGTCAAGTTCATTGACCAGGTGGGTGCGAAGCAATTGCCTTTGCATGTTTTGATTGAATCCCCCGCTGCCGTGCAGCGCGCTTTTGAGATTGCTGCACACCCCCGGGTTCAGTCACTCAGTTTTGGTCTCATGGATTTTGTGTCTGCCCATGGCGGCGCCATACCGGCCAGTGGCATGGGCGTTCAAGGCCAATTCACACATCCCTTGGTGCTTCGGGCCAAACTTGAAATTGCCAGCGCATGTCATGCGCATGGCAAAGTTCCTTCGCACTGTGTTGTCACAGAATTCAGCGATTTAGAAGCCATCAAAACAGCGGCCACCAAAGCTTCGCGTGAACTTGGAT
>CALPYQ020000283.1 GCA_943327965.2 Singulisphaera sp. GP187 | reverse complement strand
ATATTTTTCAAGCAGCGAGTGCAAGCCGCTGTCTTGGCAGGCTTTGACTTTGTTTCGAACATAAACTTGGCTGGCGGAGTTTTCTCCAACCAAGATGACTGCCAGTCCTGGTGTAATGCCCTTGGCTTTGAGTGCTGCAGTTCGGTTTGTGACCTCTGCACGAAGTTTGTGTGAGAGGGCGATTCCGTCGATTCTTTGTGCAGTCATTGTTAAACAATATTCAATGGGTTTATCAAGTAAAAACGCCCGCGAGTTCGAGAATCACGGGCGTATATTGAGGAGCGATGCCGTCAGGCTTTTGGGGCGTTTTGTCCCAAGGCAATTTTGAGCAAGTCGGCTACTGTATTTGCATTCAGCTTTTCCATGATATTGGCCCTGTGGGCTTCCACGGTTTTGATACTGATGCCCAAGTCGTCTGCAATTTGTTTATTCAACCGGCCGGCCACAATTCTTTCTAGGACCTGTGCTTCACGGCCAGTGAGTTTGGACAGCAAGGCGTCGCGATTTGCAGCGTTTTGATGGTCTGAGAAGGAGTCGCGCGCACTTTCGAGCATGCGTTCAACCAAACCTACGAGTTCATCTTCTTTGAAGGGCTTTTGGATGAAATCCATCGCACCTTTTTTCATTGTGTTAACAGCCATGGGCACATCGCCATGTCCTGTGATGAAAACGATGGGAAGTGGTGAGCGACGCTCAACCAGTTTGTCTTGGAGTTCAAGGCCGGTCATGCCGCCCATGCGGATGTCCACAATTAAACACGCAACTTCGCGCGGGTCATAACGGCTTAAAAATGACTCTGCTGAGTCAAAACAACGGACACGGTAATCCTTGCCCTCTAACAGCCACTGCAGTGAATCGCGCACTGCTTCATCGTCGTCAACGACATAAACTGTGCCTTTTTTGGGTATCAAACTCATGAGGTTTTCCGCTTCATTGGTCAATTAAAGGTTGTTGGGGGCTGGAATCCAAAAGGAAAAGCAACATCCCACCACATCGTCGGCATTGTAGATGTTCTCGGCCGTAATTCTGCCCAGATGGGACTCGACAATGGTCCGGCATAAATTCAGGCCAATCCCCATGCCTTCCGCTTTGGTCGAAAAGAAGGCTTCATAGAGCCTGTCCATGACCTCTGGGGGGAGGCCTTTACCCGTGTCAGTTACTGAAAAATGGACCGTATTTTGGTGATCCACTACTTTGGGAACAACCCTTAACTCGACATGTCTTTTACCCAATGGCCGTTCAGCGTTATCGATGGATTCGGCCGCATTTTTCATCAAATTAACCAAAACTTGCTCGATCAGAATGGGGTCAACGTGAATTTTCGGCAGTCTTGCCGCCACGTAATGGGATAAGCGAACATTTCTACGTCGCAATTCAATTTCAGCAAGCTCTACGGCTTCATCCACCATGCTCACGACCTCCGACGGTGTTCGGTTTGGCTCGCTTCTTTTGACAAACGACCTGATGCGGTGAATGATTTGACCCGCTCGCTGCGCTTGGTGTGAAGTTTTTTCTAATGCCCAAAGGAGATCGGCCTCTTGAATTTGCTGACCCTTAATGCGAGACACCATGCCATTGCAATAATTGGTAATCGCAGTCAGGGGTTGGTTCAATTCGTGCGCAACACTTGAAGCCATTTCGCCCATGGTAATGAGCCTGCTGGCATTTTGTGCACGTTCAGCTTGCTGCGACGCCAGCTCCTCGGCTTGTCTTCGCGCTGAGATGTCAGTTGCAATCACCATCTGAGCTAAACGCCCATCAGTCCAATGAATGTAACGGGTTCTGATCTCTAACCATTTGTCTAAGTGCGTCAGGTAAATTTCGGCGCGCTCGGCGGGTGCCACCGTTAAACTTTCAGTCGGCAAGCCGGCCAAGGCGTCGACATCGTCCATTTCGTATTCCGTACTGCGGACGTCCAACATGCCGGCTTTTTCAACCAAATTTAAGTGGCCCATCGTATCGGTACCAAACCACTGTCGATAGAGTTTATTGGCAAACAACAATTCCGAGCTGCCAAGCGGGGCTACCGAAACAGACGCATCAAGCGCTTCCAGAACGATGGTGAAGCGCTCATAGGAACTTGCCAATTGATCACGAATTCGATTGGGCTCCGTAATGTCGGTCATGGAAGTCATCCAGCCAGTCTGTTGACCCATCGCATCGATCAAGGGGGAAACATACAAGCGTGCATCGAAGAGCGTTCCATTCTTCCGTTTAACCCGGACTTGCGATCCGGCCGAAGTATTCTTACCACTTAACTCTTCTTCAAGACGAACCATCAACATGTCTCGGTCTTCGTCAGGCCAGTAAGGGAAGGGGGCCACTGCGTTGATCAATTCGCTTTCATCCCAGCCGGTCATTTGGCAAAAAGCCAAATTGACATAAGTGATGCGGCCCTCCATGTCTAAGGCACGCATACCCGTCAAAATGGAGTTTTCCATAGCACGTCTGAAATTAGTTTCTGCCACCAATTCCTTTTGTGTTTGCTGTCTTCTGCGATTGTGTCGCCAGTTCCCAATCAGCATCCAAGATGTCAAGATACTCAAAGAGCCAACCAACCAAAATAGGCCGCTCCCCACCAAGTCTTGGGATGTTCGCCAAGCTTGCGCCCTTAAGATCAGTCCATTCCCAACGGGAGAGACGGGTACTTCATATTCATTATTTTGACTGCTGATGCCTGGTAAAAAATTCCAAAAACTGTTTCGTTTTTGTATGGTTTGACCCGCAATTAAATGCCCATCACTGTCGATTAAAGAGACAGCGTATTTGGCCAGTATTTCTGAGGGTACACCGTAGCGAAGGAGGCTCTCCGCACTGTATTCCGCCATGATCACGCCATTGAAGCGTCCCTGTGAATTGGTTAAAGGGGTGTGCAATTGCAACACCATGTTTCTGGCGTAATTTTCTTGACCGACATTGTTGCTGCCAATTGAGAAGATGCCGTCGTCTTCCTGAGAATAAACAGGTTGCATCAAGTCTCGCGCAAGACTGTAATTGTTCTCGGATTCGCCCCATTTAAGGACATCACCGACTCGCCATTTCAAACTGACGACGACGCTGGGTGCTGTTTGGCTTGCAATGATTTTTCTTTTCTCGTCAATCCAGGCCAAGGTTTGAACTTCTGGATTTTTGAGAACCATTGTTTCGGCTCTTCTGCCAAATTCTTTGGTATCTACATCGTTATTGGAAATGTCCCTCGCAAGTCGCATCACTTGCTCTTGACGCTCTAACAAACGGAGCCTTAACCTTTGCTGGCTGTATTCGACGTCTCTTTTGACAGCTTCTAGTTCTCTGTCTATCTCCTCGACTTTCAAATACCAAAACGAGAAAACAATGGCGCAGAAAAAAAGCATCACAGAAGCAATGGGTGCCAAACTGGCAAATCGATCTTGTTTGACCGCACCCTGACGTTTCCACCACCTACGCCACCACGAAATAGGTTGTATTGTCTTAATGACTTGAGTGACGTTTTGAGACTTCATTTTTTGAATTTTAGAGTAAGATTTTTCATAAAATTTCATAATATAAAAAGATAAAGCACAATTTGAAATTTTTAAAACTTTGTGAGAGAATTCT
>CALPYQ020000282.1 GCA_943327965.2 Singulisphaera sp. GP187 | reverse complement strand
GGCTTTGGCGCGAAGCATGTTGGGTATTTCAATGCTGACGGGCACATCCTTGGGCAAGGCCTTGAACAAGACCTTCAAATCAATGCAGCCCTCCCCCGGTAACAAACGCGCTTGCCTTGCAGTGTGAATGAGCTGTTCTTGACTGAAATTCAAGCCAGCTTCTGCATCGCACATTTGCGCGTAATGCAAGAAGTGGCTGGGCAGGCTGGCGATGTCTTCTAGGCTGGTCGTAGATCTTCCATAGTGAAGTGCATCGACCAGAATACCTGCATTGCGAGGCTGTCCTGCAAGGGTCATGACACGCAAAGCTGACTTGGCATCTTTGACCCCTGTCCAGGGCATAAACTCCAAATCGGCAGTCAGTCCATAGGGCTGCATCAATTCGCACAACTGCGCATAGTGCTGCGCCAATCGTTGTTCGTTGGCGTCATCTGCCGCTACCAAAACCGCTTTGGCATTGAGTGCAGCGCCGGCCTCTAACAATGGACGGTACGGCAAAGGATCAAAGACTTCGCCAATGCGAATAATTTCGATGTCAAAAACCGTCACACCGGTGTCAGCCATCATGGCCAATGTTTCGCGCAGAACCGGTGGATCCTCAATCAGACTTTGATAGGGCGCACCAGGCGCGTTGGGCTTCAACCTCAAGCCGACAGACGAATACCCCAATTCAGCTGCAATGCCAATGGCTTGCGGCACGGACGACTCGTTGGCCGTGAGGTACGCCAATGAATAGGTGCGCAACATGACTTTATTTCAGTGGCGAAACAGCCGTCGGCATGGCGATGGTAGACACCATGTTGGTGGTCAAGTGCGCCGGTCCGCCCTTGGGTGGCCAGATGCCTTGGGCCACAGCTTCTGCCCGCGCTTTGCTGCGAGATTCAATGTTGGGATAGGCCCAAATGTTGGTAAATCGCAATGGCCCATCCAATGCAATCATGGCCACGACGCATGGCGAAATTTTGTCGCGCGCAGGCACGGCTTGCTCCCACAAATCGATGGTGGGCTGCACGCCACCGGGCTTGATGCCATAAGTGCGAATTTCATAGACAGGACCGTTGATGCCACTTTCTGCACTGGGGCGTACGGGCTTCATCCACGGGAAGCCTTGATAGCTGTGTTGCTCAAGGCTCTGGAAAATTTCGCCACAACCAAAAGGACTGGCGTTTTGTTGAGTGCGTTGGCGTTCCTTTTGAAGTGTGGCCAAGTCATCAAAACCACGCAACACAATCATTTGATTCAACACACCAATGTCCGTGAACCAACAGCCCAACAATTCACCTTGGCCTTGGGCCGCAAAAGTTTGAACATTGGTAGCGGCTTGTGCAGCCGTGCCAAATGGCAGGGTCATGGTGGCAAGTTCGTAATACATGGGTGAAGTCCTTTTGTAAAAATGATGTTCTGGAGACACTTGAGCCGCATGGTGCGCAGCCAAGTAGCCGAAGGTCATGGCAGGTCCTAAGGTAATGCCGCCGCTTGGATAATTGCCGCCCATGACGCTAGACAAATCGTTACCACCGGCATACAAACCTTCAATGGCTTGGCCTTGATGGTTCAAGACTTGTGCGTGTTCGTTGCAACGCAAGCCTGCAAAGGTTCCCAAACTTCCTGCGACCACACGAACGGCATAAAACGGAGCCTCCACCAAGGGGGCCATGCAAGGGTTGCGGCCTGGGTGCTTGGCGTCGCCTTGAATTTTGTTGTAAGGCGTTTGCCCTTTGCCAAATTCGCCGTCATAGCCAATGTCAGCCATGGCGTTGTAACGTGAAACTGTTTGTTGGAGATGGATGGGATCAATGCCGCAGTGACGCGCCAATTGAACTAATGTAGGCGCGCGTTTCAAATAGCCATTGGTTAACATGCCATTGAGACTTACAGGTGCAGGCTTAACCGCCCCCAAGCCCCAACGGCGAATAAAGCGGTGATCGACTACCAGCCAGGCTTGGACCTCTTCGCCTTCTGGCAATGCATGCAAAAGTCCTTGCATAAAGTCGTGATACGAATCGGCTTCGTTGGTAAAGCGTTGGCCGAATCGAGTGACCGCAATCAAGCCTGGTTTTGCACGTTCTAACAAATGTGGAAAGTGCGCCACATTGCCATCAGGGCGAGGTACTAAAGAAACTGGCGCCATGGCAGCGGCGTGTTTTAAATCGGTGGCAACCAATGCACCTACCGCTTCTCCCATGCGCAGGCCATCGCCCGTATTGCCTCTGGATGCTGCAGAAAAATGTTGTTGACCCGTCGGGTCATGGGGCAAAAGTTGACGCTTGCGCTCAGGGTCGTGTGGAAAGCCACCCGTGGCCAGCATCACGCCGCGCTTGGCTCGAATACTTTGTTCTTTGCCATCGCTCATCACCACTGCGCCACAAACTTTGCCGTGCTCCGTGATCAATCGCACCGCGGGCGTGTTGACTCTGATCTCGACACCTTTGTCGAAAGCCGATTTGGCCAGCCCTGCAATCAATGCATTGCCATTGACAAGGTGCATGCCTCGGCCAGATAAGAGCAAGTCCCGCAAATGCCGGAGAACCCTTTTGACAACATAGAAAAAAGAAGCAGCCGACCTAGTGGCATCGAAAAAATGTTTGATGTCAGCCCCAGAGGCAATGCCCATTCCTAAGAACGTGGTTTCCCACAAAGGTGTTTTGAGCTGTTGGACTTTGGCGCCAAGCAAGCGACCGTCCATCGGTGCTGCACACACAGAGCGTCCCCCTGTCACCGCATCTTGGGTTCGACCATGAAAATCTGGAATGCCATTGCCATCGATGAATTGCAAGGCTGTTTGTTCTTCGAAAAATCGAAGCATGCGCGGTCCGTGCGTTAAAAATGCACGTGCACGAATTTCATCAAACTGCTCACCCAATTCATGACGTAAATAGGAAAGTGGTTTTTCAAGCGGCTCGGCAATGCCTGCCTTGAGCGCTAAGTGATTGCGTGGAATCCACATCCAGCCACCAGACCACGCGGTGGTTCCGCCATAGTGTGGGTCTTTTTCAACCACCAACACCTTTAAACCCAAATGCGCTGCCGTGACAGCGGTAGACAACGCACCTGCACCAGAACCGACAACCAGCAGGTCGCAATCCCATTGCATTGAGTTTGAATCAGCGTTCACTTTCATCACTTTGGGCGTGTTGACTTTACGCAGCGTAAATGGGTTGCAACGAAGACTTGTGTGACCCGCGCGACAACATGGGCGAGGCGCCGCTGGCCGCAGCCATTTGCGCAGCAGCCGACATCAGTTGCGGCACCATGGCCAACATGCGCTCACGCGTTAAGCGGGAAGACGGCCCCGCAACACTGATGGTGCCCATGGGCATTTGTCCGGCCAAACCAACGGGCACCGCAATGGCGTTCAAGCCAGCGGTGTAGGTTTCTTCGGTCAGTGCATAACCTGATTTGCGTGTCTCTTGCAGCGCCTTCAAAAGGGCTTTCAAACTCTTGGGGGCATTGGGACCAAACTCCTGGGGCATGCCCAAGCCCTGTTGCGAAACCAACTTCAATGCGGCATCGTCTTTCAAAGTAGACAGCCATGCCCAACCCGAAGACGAACAGCTTAATCGGGCAATGCTGCCCATATC
>CALPYQ020000281.1 GCA_943327965.2 Singulisphaera sp. GP187 | reverse complement strand
GCGCGCCAATTGCGCTTGGGCGCGAGCTTGTTTTTTATAGCCACGAACGGTGTCACTGATTTCAGCCAAGTAACGCGTGCGAGCGGTGGGTACCACGGGGGTTTGGTTGGTGCTGTGGCGAACGTCGACGGTGGGCAGCAAGCCTTCTTTCAACTTCAAACCCAATTCGCCCAATCGAACTTTGAGTGCTTGGTACAAAGCGGTCACGCCATCGTCGTTGAAGCGCGCAGCCATGGTGCCAAACACGGGCATCTGTTCGGTGGGCACGGTCCACGCTTCTTTGTTGCGTTGAACTTGTTTGGCCACATCGCGCAGCGCATCGCTGGCGCCTTTTCGGTCAAATTTGTTGATGGCCACAAACTCGGCAAAGTCGAGCATGTCGATTTTTTCCAATTGGCTGGCGGCGCCAAATTCGGGTGTCATGACGTACATGGGCACATCGACGTGCGGCACGATGGCGGCATCGCCTTGGCCAATGCCAGAGGTTTCCACCACCACCACATCAAAGCCAGCCAACTTGCAAGCGGCCACTACATCGGGCAATGCCGCAGAAATTTCGCTGCCAAAATCGCGGGTGGCCAAACTGCGCATGAACACGCGCGGGCCGTTGCGCCAAGGGTTGATGGCATTCATGCGAATGCGGTCGCCCAACAAGGCGCCACCGCTCTTGCGGCGCGAAGGGTCAATGGACACCACCGCAATGCGCAAGTCGTCGCCTTGGTCTAAGCGCAAACGGCGAATCAGTTCATCGGTCAAAGACGATTTGCCGGCACCGCCCGTGCCTGTGATGCCCAGCACGGGCACTTTGTGTTGCGCGGCTTGGGTGCGCAAGGCAGCCACCATGTCGGGAGATGCACTGCCGTTTTCTAAAACGGTGATGAGTTGAGACAAGGCCCGCCAGTTGGCTTCTGAACCACCTTGAATAGCGTTCAAATCTTTGGGGGCATAGGGGCTGAGGTCTTTGTCGCAGCGCATGACCATCTCGCCAATCATGCCGGCCAAGCCCATGCGCTGGCCATCTTCGGGGCTGTAGATGCGGCCCACGCCGTAAGCATGCAGTTCGCGAATTTCGGCGGGAACAATGACACCGCCGCCGCCGCCAAACACCTGAATGTGCTCACCGCCGCGTTGGCGCAGCAAATCCACCATGTACTTGAAATACTCCACATGGCCGCCTTGGTAGGAGCTGATGGCAATGCCTTGGGCGTCCTCTTGCAAGGCGGCTGTGACCACCTCATCGACCGAACGGTTGTGGCCCAAGTGAATCACTTCGGCACCCATGCTTTGCAAAATGCGGCGCATGATGTTGATGGCGGCGTCGTGGCCGTCGAACAAACTGGCTGCCGTCACAAAGCGTACTTTGTGGGTGGGGCGGTATTCGGCAAGCGCTTTGAATTCGGCTGACAGGTCGGTCATGGCTAGGTTCCAAGAAAAAATAATGAGGCCACTTCAATGAAGGGGCTCAGTCTAATTGACGTTTACGTTAACGTCAACTTTAGACCTTCGCTTTTTTCATCAGAATCGCCTTACAAATCAACATGCCAACCAACATGGACCCTGTAAAAATCAAGGCGTCGGTACTGAGCAAAGCGGAGGCCAAGGCAGGCCCTGGGCAATAGCCCGCCAAGCCCCAGCCCACCCCAAATAGGACAGCGCCACCCACCAAAGGCAGGTCAATGTGACGCATTGTTGGAAGGTGAAACTCTGGGGCCATGAGGGGCTTGCTCGCAAGGCGGTGTGTCCAAGCAAAGGCCAGCAAGGTGACGCAAACGGCGCCGCCCATGACAAATGCCAGCGTGGGATCCCACAGGCCCGGAAAAGGACCTTTGGTCACGGCGGTGATGTCCAAGAAGCCCATCACTTTCAAAGGCTGCGTCATGCCCGACAGGACCAAACCCGCGGCAAAAATAAGTCCGGCTGTAAATGACAGGCCAAGTCGACCCGCCTGAGGTGTTTGCTGGCTCATACGGCACCTCGCATGAAGGTGACCGTGGCCATGCCTGCGCCCATGAAGCTCAGGACTGCCACCAAAGATCGGACCGACAAACGACCCAATCCGCAAACGCCATGGCCACTGGTGCAACCGCTGCCCCAAACGGTGCCAACACCGACCAGCAGACCCGCAGGGATGAGCAAGGCCATGGAGCGTGTGGGTAAGGTTGGAATCTCTAAAGATTGGCCCAGCAAGCTGCCACCCACAATCAAGCCCGCCAAAAAGGCCCACCGCCAATTGTCCGGATTGAGTGGCGCAGAAAGTGTATCGGCTGTGATGCTGCTGACCCCTGCAATTCTTCCTAAGCCCCACCAAAGGAGCCAACTGGCAATGCCAATCAGCACGCCGCCCAAGGCAGCGACCAAATAAGGGTGAAAATCATTCAACATGACGGTGTGTTCCTGAATATTCTTTTGAAAAGGTGCCAAAAGTTATCATAATTTGCAAATCCTCTGAAAGAACACCATGAGCCGTATTGCCGATCCAGAAAAAAAGAAAGCCCTTTGCGCTCGTTTGGCCCGCATTGAAGGTCAGTTGCGTGGTTTGCAAAAACTCATTGAAACAGATGCCGATTGCGAAAAAATTGCCCAACAAATGGCGGCCTCTCGCAAAGCCCTCGACAAGGCGTTTTTCTCCATGGTGGGTTGCATGATTGAGCAAGGCGATCAACCTGCCGAACATGTGGCCGAAATGCTGACCAAGTTTGCTTGACCTTGCCATGACGACTTCTGCACCTCAAGTGATCCAGCTGTTTGATGCAGCTTCAAGCACTTACACCTATTTGATTTTTGACCCGCAATCCCTTGATGCCGTCATCATTGACCCAGTGGTCGAGCAACTGGAAAGAGACCAACAAGTCATTCAATCAAAGGGATTGAAGCTGAGTTGGGCCTTAGAAACGCATGCCCATGCCGACCACATTACCAGTGCAGGCTTGTTGGCGGAGCACTTTGGGGTCAAAACAGCAGCCCCTGAGGGTTGCCACATTGGCACAGCGGCTGTGCAGTTGGTCGATGGGCAGATATTGCCATTTGGCAGCTTTGCTTTGAAAGCTTTGCACACGCCAGGCCACACGGCGGGCAGCATGTGTTTTTACCTGTCAACGCCAGAGGCCTCGCATGTTTTTACGGGCGATACTTTGCTCATCAATGGCTGTGGCCGAACCGATTTTCAATCGGGCAGTGCAGAAGCCATGTTTCACAGCCTGACAGAAATTTTGTACAAGTTGCCCGAGCACACCACCGTTTGGCCGGGTCATGATTACCATGGCCAAACCCATTCCAGCGTGCGTCACGAAATGCTGCACAACATTCGGACAGCCGGCCAAGACTTGGAACAATTCAAAACCACCATGAACAATTTGAATTTGCCAAAACCCAAAAGAATCGATGAGGCGGTGCCCGCCAATTTGACATCCGGCATGCGGCACGATGCAGGGGGCGAGGTGGCCCGAACCCATCTTTACGACGTGCAAGCAGCCTCAGGTTATGCCGGCGATGTTTCGCCCGAATTGGCCTGGCAGTGGGTACAAACAGGGCAAGCCATTTTGGTCGATGTCCGTTCAGATGCCGAGCGTGCATGGGTCGGTTTTGTGC
>CALPYQ020000280.1 GCA_943327965.2 Singulisphaera sp. GP187 | reverse complement strand
TTTTGGGCATGCGCTTCATCAACGGACGTGGTGAGCACCTCACGTTTGGCGGTCAAGTCATGAAAAATGTGGCCGGCTACGATGTCAGCCGCTTGCTGGCAGGCAGTTGGGGAAGCTTGGGTTTAATCACCGAAGTGTCGCTCAAGGTGCTGCCAGTTGCGCCAGCCGAAGCTTTCTTTATGTGCCAAATGCCGCAAGACAAAGCGCTTGCGTTGTTGAATCAATGGGGCGGTCAGCCGCTGCCATTGAATGCCAGTTGTTGGGTCAAAGACACCACAGCGGCAGGTGCGCCAGACATGCTGTTCATCAGATTGCGGGGCGCGCATGCCGCAGTGGAAGCGGCCAAAAGCAAAATGGCCAAGGATGTGGCATCCCTCAGTAGCCAGTTGATTGAGCAGTCTGCCAGCAGCGCAGCCGCAGATTGGCACGCCAGTCGCCATCAAGCCTTGCCCTTTTTTACAGAAAACACCCAGCGCACTGATTTGGCCTTGTGGCGGTTTTCGGTGCCCCAAACAGCACCGGTTTTGTCTTTGCCCGCTGACGCCACGGCCCCGTTCATTGAATGGCATGGCGCGCAGCGCTGGGTTTGGGCGCCCCTCACGGATGGCCCAGCACTCAGGCAAATTGCCAGCCACGTGGGTGGTCAAGTCACCTTGTTCAGGCGACCCCAGCAAGCCAGCGCGGCGGTCCGTGTCGACGTGCCCGTGCTCACGCCACTTGACCCCGTTCAGCAGCGAATTCAGCAAGCGCTGAAAAATCAATTTGATCCTGCGGGCTTGTTGAGCCCTCGCAGGATGAACGCGCATTTTTGAGGCTCACCATGCAAACCCAACTCGCACCTGAGTTTCAAAACACCTTGATCGGCCAAGAGGCTGAAGCCATTCTGCGTCAATGTGTTCATTGTGGCTTTTGTACAGCCACATGCCCCACCTACCAAATCATGGGCGATGAGTTAGACGGTCCGCGGGGCCGCATCTATCTCATGAAGCAAGTCTTTGAAGGCGCTCAGCCCACGCGCAAAACCCAGATGCATTTAGACCGGTGCCTCACCTGTCGCAATTGCGAGACCACGTGCCCCTCCGGTGTTGAATATGGTCACTTGGTCGACTTGGGACGCAAAGTGGTCGATGCCAAAGTAGAGCGACCCTTGAAAGAACGCGCCTTGCGTTGGGTGCTCAAAGAGGGCCTCACCTCGTCTTTGTTTTCCCCAGCCATGAAACTTGGCCAAAGCGTTCGGTCCTTGTTGCCCGCTGCGCTAAAAGCCAAGGTGCCAGCCTCCCAGCAAGCCGGTGCATGGCCCACAACCCAACATGACCGCAAGGTGCTGATGTTGGCGGGTTGCGTGCAGCCGGCCATGATGCCCAACATCAATTTTGCAACGGCCCGCGTGCTCAGTGCCTGTGGCATTGAGGTGGTGGTGCCGCCTGCTGCAGGGTGTTGTGGCGGTGTCAAATTTCACCTGAATGACCAAGTGGGCGGACTCGACCACATGCGCAACAACATTGACGCATGGTGGCCTTGGGTCGAGCAAGGCGTCGAAGCCATTGTGATGAACGCCTCGGGTTGCGGTGTGACCGTGAAAGAGTACGGCCATCTGTTGCAACACGATGCGCAATACGCTGCCAAGGCCAAAAGAGTTTCAGAACTCACGCGCGATTTGAGCGAGCTATTGCCCATGTGCTTGCCAGAACTTCAAAAACAATTGAAGCCAGAAGCGGTGGCAGCCACAGGCCTACTTGCCTACCACCCACCTTGTACATTGCAGCATGGACAGCAACTCAAGGGCGGTGTCGAAGCGCAATTGGGCCAGCTGGGCTTCAAGTTGCGCGTCACAGACATTGAATCAAATTTGTGTTGCGGATCGGCGGGCACTTATTCGGTGTTGCAGGCAGAGACCGCTTACACCTTGCGCGACCGAAAACTGGGTCACCTCAACAAGCTTCAACCAACGGCCATCTTGAGTGCCAACATTGGCTGCATCACGCATTTGCAAAGTGGCTCTCAAGTACCGGTCAAGCACTGGATTGAGTTGGTCGATGAGGCTTTGTCAAAGGCCTGATGTTGCTGGCGTGCTGCACTAAGTTTGCGCCACGCCTTAGCCATTCCTGAGCTACGTCTGCGCTAGCGCCGCTTCAATGTCCGCCTTCAATTTTTCAGGCTTGTCCATCGGGGCATAGCGTTTGAGAACGCGCCCATCACGGCCCACCAAAAACTTGGTGAAGTTCCATTTAACGGCTTTGCTGCCCAAAAGGCCTGGCGCCTCCGCACACAGCCACTGGTACAAGGGGTGTGCGCTTGAGCCATTGACCTCGATCTTTTCCATCATGGGAAAAGTCACGCCGTAGTTGCGTTGGCAAAAGCTGGCGATGTCTGAATTGCTGCCGGGGTCTTGGCTGCCAAACTGATTGCATGGAAAACCCATCACCCGCAGGCCTTGTGCTTGGTAGGCCTGGTGCAATTTCTCAAGCCCACCAAACTGGGGGGTAAATCCGCAAGCACTGGCCGTATTCACAATGAGCATCACTTGCCCGCGCATGTGTTCAAGCGACAGGCTTTGCCCATTCATTTGCACAGCTTCAAAGTCATAAATGCTTTTCATTCAGATCTCTTTTCTTGAGTGCGCCAGCGCCAGTTTAGCCATGCGAATTGTCGTTTTTGGCCACGTCCAACAGCTGTTTCAATTCGGCGCTGTGGTCTCGCATGTTGCGATCATGCCAACGCTTAATGAGCCACATGAAACTGGCCACCACAAAGCCAAAGGCCGTGATGGCACCGAAGGCCGACAGGCCCATGCCGGTGGACAAACTGTAAAAACCACCGAGCAACAAAATGCAGGCTTGCTCATTGAAGTTTTGGACGGCAATGGACCGACCTGCACCCATCAGGTTGTGGCCGCGGTGCTGAAGCAGCGCATTCATGGGCACCACCAAGAAGCCGCCCAGTGCCCCCAGCAAAATCAGGAAGGGGGCAGCCACCCACACGTTGTCGATGAAGTTCATGCCCATGACCAAGATGCCCATGCCGATGCCCAATGGCATGACCAGTGTGGCTTGGTGAAGCTTCATTCGAAGCGATGCCACAACGGCGCCAACGGCCGTGCCAATGGCCACCACGCCGACCAAGCTAGAGGCTTGCGTGGTGGAGTAACCCAGCGCGGCGGCACTCCAGGCCAACACGATGTAGCGCAAGTTGCCTGAGACGCCCCAAAACAAAGTGGTTGTGGCCAAAGAAATTTGACCCAAACGGTCTTTCCAAAGGCGTGTGTTGCAGCCCCAAAAATCGGGCAACAAGGCGGATAAATTCTGCGGCATCGCGCGCATTTCAACGCCTGTTTTAGGGATGCGTGTGTTGAACCAAGCGGCCAAACCGTAAAAAGTAATTAAGACCAAAATGGCTGACTCGGGGGCGGTGTCTATGCCCGTATTGACTAAGGGCAAGTCAAAACTCAATAGGTATTCAGACACATGCGGCCCGACCAATTGGCCGCCCACCAAGACGCCCAAAATGATGGAGGCAATGGTCAAACCTTCAATCCAGCCGTTGGCTTTGACCAGCTGTGATGCGGGAAGCAACTCGGTCAAGATGCCATATTTGGCAGG
>CALPYQ020000279.1 GCA_943327965.2 Singulisphaera sp. GP187 | reverse complement strand
TTGCCGGGGTGACGGGCCAACACGTCCAACGTGCTCGTACCGATCGACCCGGTCGACCCCAAAATGGTGATGCACTGGGCTTGCTTCATGCGCTATGTCTCCTGTTCAAATCCAGACCACGAGCATCATGGCCAAAGGCAATGTCGGCAACAAGGCATCGACCCGGTCTAAAACACCACCGTGTCCGGGCAACAATCCCGAGCTGTCTTTCATGCCGGCACTGCGCTTGACCAAAGACTCCACCAAATCGCCCACCACACTCATGGCCGTTAGAAAAATTAAACTGAGCGTCCACAAAAAAGGGCCGTGTTGCCACATGTGTGTGAAAAAATTGGTGCCTGGCCATTGATAGGTTTGGGCCAATTGCATCCAAATGAAAGCCACCCCAAAAACGCCAATCAGACCACCGATGGCGCCCTCCCAACTTTTGCCTGGACTGACAGAGGGGGCCAGTTTGCGAGAGAAAATTTTGGTGCCCAATGACCTGCCAAAGAAATAGGCAAACACATCAGCAGCCCAAACCACGACAAAGATGGACAGCAGCAATTGAATGCTGGCTGTTCGGGCTTGTGCCATGGCCAACCAAGCCAGGAACAATAAACCCAAGCCGATGCTCCATCGAAGACCTCGGTTCCACAACGTCCAAGCTTCAACGCCGCGGCTTAACATCCACGCAGTGAGGCCCACCCAGCTTGAACCTGCTAACCACCAAACCCAAGCCGGTGATTCGGTTGTCCATTGAGCCCACCACGCAAAACCACACAAAATGGCACAGAGTAAACCGGACAACAGTGATTGAGAAGAATTGAAGCCGTTCATCCTGCCCCACTCCCACGATCCTGCGGCAATGAGGACGATGGACAAAACAAGGAATGGATGAGGAGAGTCGGCAAAGAGTGCTGGCAACAAAATGGCCAACAAGGCCAGCGCAGTGATGATGCGTTGCTTAAGCATCGAATCGAAACGTCACTTGTGATGTGTCAGAGATTCGATGCATGAAGCGAATGAACAACTTCATCAAACGGCCATGATTTCTTGTTCTTTGCCAGCCACCAACTGATCGATTTCGGCAATGTGCTTGTCTGTGACCTTTTGAACATCGGCTTCTGAGCGTTTTTGTTCATCTTCAGAGGCCAGTTTATCTTTGACCAATTTCTTAACCGACTCATTGGCGTCACGACGCAAATTGCGCACCGCAATTTTGGCATTCTCGCCCTCGGTGCGAACCAGCTTGGTCATCTCTTTGCGACGCTCTTCGCTCATGGGCGGCATTGGCACACGGATCAAATCGCCCATAGAGGCTGGATTCAAACCCAGTTCACTTTCACGAATGGCTTTTTCGATTTTGGCGGCCATGTTTTTTTCCCACGGCTGAACGCTGATGGTGCGTGAATCGATGAGAGACACGTTGGCCACTTGCGACAAGGGCATCATAGAGCCGTAGTAGTCAACCTGGATGGTGTCCAAAATGGCGGGGTTGGCGCGGCCAGTGCGAATTTTGGTGAGGTTGTTTTTGAAAGCCGCAATGGACTGGTCCATTTTGGTTTGCGTTGTTTTCTTGATGTCTTCTAAGCTCATGAAATACTCCGAGGCCAGAACTGGCAATGACAAGAATGAGATTGGAATTAAGCGTAGACCAAGGTGCCTTCGTCCTCACCCATGACCACTCGCTTGAGGGCCCCATGCTTGAAAATCGAAAACACTTTGACCGGCAGCTTTTGGTCGCGGCACAAGGCAAACGCAGTGGCGTCCATGATGCCGAGATTTTGAGAAATGGCTTCGTCGAAAGAAATTTTGGTGTAGCGTGTGGCCGCAGGATCTTTTTTGGGATCAGCTGTGTAAACGCCGTCAACCTTGGTCGCTTTTAGAACCAACTCGGCACCAATTTCAGCACCGCGCAGGGCTGCAGCAGTGTCGGTCGTGAAGAATGGGTTGCCCGTACCGGCAGCAAAAATAACCACCTTGCCTTCTTCGAGGTACTGAAGGGCTTTGGGGCGAACATAAGGTTCAACCACTTGCTCAATGGCAATGGCCGACATGACGCGCGCTGTCAGTCCGGCTTTGTCCATGGTGTCAGCCAGAGCCAAGGCGTTCATGACCGTGGCCAACATGCCCATGTAATCGGCAGTGGCGCGGTCCATGCCAACAGAGCCACCCGCAACACCCCGAAAAATGTTGCCGCCACCGATGACCACAGCAACTTGGACACCCAAACGGGTAACTTCGGCAACTTCTTCAACCATTCTGACGATGGTGGCTCGATTGATACCGAACTGATCGTCACCCATCAAGGCCTCTCCCGACAGCTTGAGCAAAATACGCTTATGGGCTGGGTGGGAAGTGGTCATGACAGGCTCCTCGTAAAGACAGATTGAAGTTTAGCGTTGAATCGCCCTTTTGGGCGACCCTGTTTACCCGGGTTTTAACCCGACAAATGCAGATTAGCCTGCGTTTTGAGCGGCAGCAACTTGGGCAGCCACTTCGGCGGCAAAGTCGTCAACCTTCTTCTCAATGCCCTCACCCACCACATACAAAGTGAAAGCTTTGACTTGGGTGCCTTCGGCCTTGAGCATTTGCTCAACGGTTTGCTTGTCGTTCTTAACGAAAGTCTGGTTGTTCAAAGACACTTCTTTGAGGTACTTCTGGACAGAACCTTCGATCATTTTTGCGGCGATGTCGGCGGGCTTGCCAGACTCAGCAGCTTTGGCCGTGGCCACTGAACGCTCTTTTTCAATCAGGTCGGCTGGCACATCATTGCTGGTCAAAGCCACAGGCTTCATCGCTGCAACGTGCATGGCAACGTCTTTGGCAGCAGTGTCTTTGCCTTCGTATTCAACCAACACGCCAATGCGAGTGCCGTGCAAATAAGTTGCAATTTGGGCACCACCGGCCACGCGCTTGAAGCGACGGAAGCTCATGTTTTCGCCAATTTTGCCAATCAGGCCCTTGCGGACTTCTTCCAATGTGGGGCCAAAGCCGTCTTGGCTGTATGGCAACTCGCCCAAAGCAGCCACGTCGGCTGGATTGTTCAAAGCTGCCAATTTGGCCGCTGCGTTGGCCAAGGCCAAGAAGCTGTCGTTTTTGGTGACGAAGTCGGTTTCGCAGTTGACTTCCAGCATTGCGCCGGTATTGCCTTCTGTGTAAGCCACGATAACGCCTTCGGCAGTAACGCGGG
Organism: Singulisphaera sp. GP187; assembly: GCA_943327965.2. Classification (GTDB taxonomy): domain Bacteria; phylum Pseudomonadota; class Gammaproteobacteria; order Burkholderiales; family Burkholderiaceae_C; genus Limnohabitans_A. The sequence continues at coordinate 436 of CALPYQ020000279.1, read as the reverse complement.
AAGCCGCCTTGCCAGCTTTTGTGCCCAATTTAACGCGCAACAACTCTTCTGCTTTGGCCATGTCGCCATCGGCTTCGGTCAATGCTTTTTTGCATTCCATCATGGGGGCATCGGTTTTAGCGCGCAGTTCAGCGACCATGCTTGCGGTAATTGCCATTTGATTTCTCCGTTTCGTCTTCGAATTAAGGTTCGAACTAATTAAAAATTGATAAAAACTCAGTGCAACTCAGGTTAAAAAAAAGGGGCAAGAAGCCCCTTTTCTCAGGTTGAGTGGGCATTAAGCAGAAGCTTCTTGCACTTCAACGAATTCGTCTGCGCCTTCGGCAGCAACAGCATGGACCACGTCTTGAACGGCGTTGGCACGACCTTCAATGATGGCGTCGGCGATGCCGCGAGCGTACAAAGTAACGGCTTTGGATGAGTCGTCGTTACCTGG
>CALPYQ020000278.1 GCA_943327965.2 Singulisphaera sp. GP187 | reverse complement strand
TCGCTGCGCGATTGATTTGACGAGACTCAAATCAGACGACTACACATGTAGAACTGTACGAAAATGGCTTGTGGACGCGGGTTCAATTCCCGCCAGCTCCACCATCACAAGTTAAAAAGCCGCTTGGTTTAACAACCTAGCGGCTTTTTTTATGGATCCATCATTTTTGAATTGATTGAACGCCCATCGCTTGTCAGTGATAACTCCGGCCACCATCCACGGCCATGGCAATACCCGTGACAAATGATGACTCGGCACTGGTTAAGTAAAGCGCTGCTCTAGCAATTTCTATGGCCTCTGCAACGCGCCCCAGTGCATAACGAGATCCAACCTGCGTCCGCAACACTTCTTCGGTGTAGCCCGACCGTACCATGGGCGTATCGACAGCACCTGGACAGATGGTGTTGACACGGATGGGGGCCCATTCCATGGCCAATGTTTTTGACAAAGAGATCACCCCCGCCTTGGAAGCTGCATAGGCACCTCTTCGCATGAAAGGCTGCAATCCTTGACCAGACGATAAGTTGACAATGGTGCTGTCGGGTACTTCATTCAAGTATGGGAAGCAGGCACGTGCCATGAGGAAACTGCCTGTCAGATTGACATCAATCACTCGCCGCCAGTCTGCGAGACTGACTTCACTGAGCAGGTCTTGATTGGCGATGCCCGCTGCATTGACCAAACCGTCGATGCCCTCCATCGCTTGGGCAGCGCGATGCACGGCGTCGTTCACTTGTGTTTCGTCGGACACGTCCATTGACAGCGCAATGCCCTCACCCGATTTCATCCAAGCGAGAATGCCTGCTTCGTTGCGATCCAATGCCGCTACTTTTGCGCCCTCTGAAATAAACAGTTGCGCGATGGCTGCACCGATGCCTGAGCCCGCACCTGTGACAACAATGCGGCGGCCCGCAAGACGATTGAGGGGAGGGATCTTTGGAACTGATGTGGTTTTGGTCTGCATGGTGTCCTTTCATGACAGAACTCAGCGCGGTGCACGACCTTGACCCGATCGATGAATTAGCTTACCGTGCGACAGGTCATTATGTAACTGGCGCTAACCCTGATTGCTTGGCTGGAATTTTTAAGGGGGTTGCAAGAAGGCTCAAGGGAGAGAGCATGAACAAAGTCTACAGCGGCAACATGATCCGCAATACCGTGGCCCTCAATCACTGGCACAAACAGATGCCAACAGAGCCTGCTTTGGAGCCAGACTTACCCATCATCGATGCTCACCACCATCTGTGGGATATCCCTGCGCTTGCAAACCAATATCTGTTGAATGACCTCCTGGCGGACATCGGCCAGGGGCACAACATCATTGCCACGGTTTATGTTGAAGCACACGCCATGTACCGACGTGAAGGCCCTGAACATATGAAGCCAGTGGGTGAGGTGGAATTTGCAAATGCTATGGCATCGATGGCCGCAAGCGGAAATTACGGCAACTGCAAAGTGGCCGACGCCATCGTGGCACACGCCGACCTGATGTTAGGTAGCCAAGTTGAAGAAGTGCTGGCTAAGCAATCTGAGGTAGCGGGTGGCAGGTTGCGTGGCATTCGGTATGTCACGCCGTTTGACGACAGCGAATTGCGCAATTTTGTCATGCGACCCGTACCGCCCCATCGACTGGCCGATCCAAAATTCAGAGAAGGATTTAGAAAGATGGCGGCCATGGGACTCGTGTTTGATGCTTGGGTCTACCATCCACAGTTAGAAGATGTGCTGAACTTGGCCCGCGCTTTTCCTGAAACCACCATCGTGCTTGACCATGCGGGCACACCTTTGGGTGTGGGGCCTTATCAGAACGATACGGCCGAGGCATTTAAAAACTGGGCGCTTGGCCTGCAGGCATTGGCCCAATGTCCCAATGTTGTGGTCAAAGTAGGGGGATTTGGGATGCCCATCACGGGTCTTTGGTTGCATGAAAGACCAATCCCGCCGTCTTCCATAGAATTGGCCAATTCGCTAAAGCCGTATGTAGAAACCTGCATAGAAAAATTCGGGCCTGATCGGTGCATGTTTGAAAGCAACTTTCCGGTAGACAAGCAGGCCTATGGCTACAGCACAGTGTGGAATGCATTCAAACGGCTAACAAGCCATCTGACCTTGGAAGAGCGGTCAAATATGTTTAGCCGCAATGCTGCACGCGTATACCAAGGTCTAAGCGCTTGAACGATGCAAGATGAATAAAACAGACATGACAAGCCATATTCTTGGCAATTTTGATGGCACAAGTTGGAGCTGGCAACTGAAGCGAAACATTTCTATTTCGCCCGCTCAGATGGCACTTATTTTTACGGTCTTAGGGTTGATTTCTCTGGCAATTGGCGCTGGGTTTTATATGTTGGGCGCGTCTTTGGTGCTGCCTTTTTCCCTGTTAGAAATTGCAGTTCTATTGATTGCCTATATTTACAACGCAATTCATGCCAACGACTATGAAAAACTGGTCATGCAAGACAGCAAGATCAAAATTGAGCAGAAAAATGGCTTCAAAACAAATTATTTGGAGTTAGAGCGCTCCTTAACGCGCGTCGACAAGACGCTGGATAAGAACGCTTTGATACTCATCCGACAAGGTCAACGCACCACTCATTTTGGTCGGTTTATTCATGCCAATTTAAGACCACAACTGGCACAACAAATTTCAGATCGAATTTTTCCATCTTTTTAAAGTTAGCCATGGCGCTTTAAAAACTGAACGGACTTAAAAATGCGAAGTGGCAGAAGTGCATCTAGCAAACTCAGACGACTACACATGTAGAACTGAACGAATATGGCTTGTGGACGCGGGTTCAATTCACGCCAGTTTGGCCCCTCTCCCCTTGTGCAACTTCCTCAAACTGTCAATCAAGCGCTGATGTCTGTCCAAGCCCTCCAGCTTGATGCTGGTAGGTGTTAGGCCAAAGAAGCGCACACTGCCATCCAAAGAGCCCAGCACGGCATCCATGCGCGCATTGCCAAACATGCGGCGGAAGTTGTGCGCGTAGTTGGCCATCTCAAGCTCTGAGTCCAAGCTGACTTCAAGCGCCGCATTCATTGCTTGATAAAACAGTTTGCGGTCAACGGTGTTGTCGTTGTATTGCAAAAAGGCACCCACCAAATCGTGTGCGGCTTCCAACTGCTTCAATGCCAAGTTAATCAGCAACTTCAATTCCAAAACGGTCAGCTGACCCCATTCCGTATTCTCGTCAAACTCAATGCCAATGAGGGTGGCAATGTCGGCATATTCATCCAGCTCGTTGTTTTCTAAACGGTCGAGCAATGCCGTCAAGCGCTTGTCGTCCAATCGGTGCAAGTTCAAAATGTCCTCACGAAACAACAAGGCTTTGTTGGTGTTGTCCCAGATCAAATCTTCAACAGGATAAATTTCGGAATAGCCAGGTACCAAAATTCGGCAGGCGATGGCGCCCAATTGGTCATGGACCGTTGTGTAAACCTCTTTGCCCATGTCTTTCAAAATGGCCATCAAGCGGTTGGCTTCGTCTGCGTTGGCTGTGCTGCCTTGACCTGCAAAACTCCATTCCACAAATTCACAATGGGGCTTTGCGCCAAAGAAGCGCCAAGACACAATGCCGCTAGAGTCGATGAAGTGCTCTACAAAGTTGTAAGGCTCTGTGACGGC
>CALPYQ020000277.1 GCA_943327965.2 Singulisphaera sp. GP187 | reverse complement strand
CAACATGCGGTCGCCATCAACGCGAGCTTCTACCAAGGCGCGCGCCCTCATGTCTACTTCGGCTGTTGTAAAGCTGTCTTGCAACATCTTGGCAATTTGATCGTCACTTAAACCATAGGAAGGTTTGACATCAATTTTGGCCTCAACGCCACTGAGTTGTTCTTTGGCAGCGACGCTTAGCAAACCATCGGCGTCTACGGTGAAGGTCACGCGAATTCGGGCGGCTCCTGCGGCCATGGGAGGAATGCCACGCAATTCAAAGCGCGCCAAGCTGCGGCAGTCGACCACCAGATCGCGCTCGCCCTGCAACACGTGCAAGGCCAATGCGGTTTGACCATCTTGGTAAGTGGTGAAGTCTTGCGCCATGGCTGTAGGAATGGTTTGGTTGCGCGGAATAATGCGCTCAACCAAACCGCCCATGGTTTCAATGCCCAACGACAACGGAATGACATCTAGAAGTAGCAAGTCGCCAGCGGCATCGTTGCCAGCCAATTGGTTGGCTTGAATGGCGGCACCCAAAGCCACCACTTCATCGGGGTTCAAGTTGTTGAGGGGTGGTTTTCCAAAAAACGCGGCCACTGCCTCTTGGACTTGTGGCATGCGCGTAGAGCCACCCACCATGACCACGCCTTGAATGTCGTCAGCTTTGACCTTGGCATCGCGCAAGGCTTTTTTTACAGCAGACATACAGCGTGCTGTGAGCTCGGAAGTGGCTTGGTTAAATTGCAAACGCGAAACATTCACTTCATGCGATTGATCTGCATGAGTCCATGACAACGTGACTTCTGGCAATGTGGTCAGGGCTTCTTTGGCGGCGCGCGCTGCTGCTTTTAAGCGCGTTTTGTCTTCTGCGCTCATGCCACCTTGTACATCTGCAAGCCCCATGGATGCAAGTGCCGCGTCTGCCAAAGCATGGTCGTAATCGTCGCCACCCAAAGCGGAGTCGCCACCGGTGGCCATGACTTCAAACACGCCGCGCGTTAAACGCAAAATGGAAATGTCAAAGGTACCGCCACCCAAATCGAACACGGCATAGATGCCTTCGCTGGCATTGTCCAAGCCATAAGCAATGGCAGCAGCCGTGGGTTCATTGATGAGGCGCAACACGTTGATGCCCGCCATTTGTGCGGCATCTTTGGTGGCTTGGCGCTGGGCATCGTCAAAATAGGCAGGCACCGTAATCACGGCACCGTGCAAGTCATCGTTGAAGGTGTCTTCTGCACGATAACGCAGCGTGGCCAAAATTTCGGCACTGACCTCAACAGGTGATTTTTCGCCCTGGACGGTTTGAATAGAGAGCATGCCTTTGGGCGCATTGCCCTCTGGCTTCACAAATTTGTAGGGTAACTTTTCGGGGTTGGCAATGTCGGACAAACTGCGGCCCATGAATCGTTTGACAGAGGCCAAGGTGTTTTCGGGATCTTGGGCGGCATTGGCCACCGCTTCATGACCAATTTGACGCCCCTGCCCTGGTAAGTAGCGAACCACCGACGGCAAGATCACTTGGCCTTTGTCGTCGGGCAAGCACTCGGCCACGCCATTGCGAACCGATGCCACCAAGGAGTGCGTGGTGCCCAGATCGATGCCTACGGCAATTCGGCGTTGGTGCGGGTCCGGTGCCTGACCGGGTTCTGAAATTTGCAAGAGTGCCATGACTTACTTTTTATATTTATATTCAGTTGGATGCGTCTAATTGATGTTGCACTTCTTGTGCAAATTTTTCAATGAACATGAGTGCCCTGACCTGAGCAACTGCATCTACAAAGTTGTGATGGGTGTCGATGAAGGAGGCAATTTGCTTCAAGGTCGCAGCATGCGATGCGTCCACTTCGTCCAACAACTTTTCTAAAGCTTCAATTTTAGGGTGAGCGGCTTTGATCGCTTTGCAATCGTCGAGTGCTTCGCGCCATTCCATTTGCTGCATCAAAAACGCAGACGGCATGCTGGTGTTGTTTTCTGCATTGACTGCAGCGCCATTTAACTCGCACAAATAGGCCGCACGTTTTAGGGGATCTTTGAGGCGGTTGTAGGCTTCATTGATGCGCACCGACCACTGCATGGCAATGCGCTGGGCCGCAGCCCCTTCAGAGGCAAAGCGATCGGGGTGCGCCTCGCGTTGCAAAGACTTCCACTGCAAATCGAGCTGACCTCGATCTAAAGAAAAAGCTGCAGGCAGGCCAAACAGCTCGAAGTCTGACGCCTGCAGTGAAATCACACGCGGAACGATTCGCCACAGCCGCAGCGATCGCGTTCATTGGGGTTGTTAAAGCGGAAACCTTCGTTTAAACCTTCGCGCACAAAATCGAGTTGCGTGCCATCGATGTAGGCCAAGCTTTTGGGGTCAATGAGGACCTTCACGCCGTGGTCTTCAAAGATCACGTCTTCGGGCGCCACTTCGTCAACGTATTCAAGTTTGTACGCCAAGCCCGAGCAGCCTGTGGTTTTAACGCCCAAGCGGACACCCACGCCCTTGCCGCGTTTGGTGATGTAGCGCGACACATGCCGCGCTGCTGCTTCAGTCAATGAAATGGCCATGATGTGGTTCCAGCAAAAGCCAATTAGGCCGCTGCGTGTTTTTTCTTATAGTCTTCGACGGCTGCTTTGATGGCGTCTTCGGCCAAGATGGAGCAGTGAATTTTGACGGGTGGCAAAGCCAACTCTTCGGCAATTTCGCTGTTCTTGAGTGCAGCTGCTTGGTCCAAAGTTTTGCCCTTGACCCACTCGGTAACGAGTGAGCTAGAAGCAATGGCAGAGCCGCAACCATAGGTTTTAAAACGCGCGTCTTCAATCACGCCAGTCACTGGATTGACTTTGATCTGTAACTTCATGACGTCACCGCAAGCAGGTGCGCCCACCATGCCGGTGCCCACATCTTCGTCGCCCTTTTCAAAGGAGCCCACGTTGCGGGGGTTTTCGTAATGATCAACAACTTTTTCGCTGTAAGCCATGGTGTTACTTCCTTAAATTAGTGAGCAGCCCATTGAATGGTGCTGAGGTCGATGCCGTCTTTGTACATTTCCCAAAGGGGGCTGAGTTCGCGCAACTTGGCCACATTGGCCTTGATGGTTTCGATGGCGAAGTCAATTTCTGCTTCGGTGGTCCAACGGCCTACTGTCATGCGCAAGCTGCTGTGGGCCAGTTCGTCGCTACGGCCTAAGGCGCGCAAGACATAGCTTGGCTCGAGGCTGGCAGAAGTACAGGCAGATCCTGACGACACGGCCAAACCTTTGATGCCCATGATGAGGGACTCGCCTTCAACATAGTTGAAGCTCATATTGATGTTGTGCGGCACACGCTGGGTGGGGTGACCATTCAAGAACACTTGCTCGACGTCTTTCAAGCCGTTGATGAGGCGCTCTTGCAAAGCTTTGGCTTTGGCAATGTCTTGGTCCATTTCTAGACGGGCAATGCGGAAGGCCTCGCCCATGCCAACGCATTGGTGCGTGGGCAAAGTGCCGGAACGCATACCGCGCTCGTGGCCACCGCCGTGCATTTGCGCTTCAAGTCGAACGCGGGGTTTGCGGCGAACATACAGCGCACCAATGCCTTTGGGGCCATAAGTTTTGTGCGAAGCCAAGCTCATCAAGTCGACAGGCAAGGTGTTGAGGTCGATGGGCAATTTGCCAGTGGCCT
>CALPYQ020000276.1 GCA_943327965.2 Singulisphaera sp. GP187 | reverse complement strand
GCGGCTTGGCTTTGCCATCAGTTATATCCCGGCGCATGTCAAACCCATTGGCGCAGTGAAGCCTTCTGCCTTGTGCGTGAGGGGACGCAGCCATGGCAACTTTTTGGAAGAAACACGATTGAAGCAGCCCTTGCATGAAGAGGCTTACACAGCGCATGGCAGTGCTTTGGCTTTGTTCAGAGCTTTGCAAGATGCTGGATTTAAGGAGACTGTATGACTTCAGAGACACTCAATGAAGCCCAATTGATCGCGCTGGTTGAAAAATACTTTGCCGCCGTTGATCGCAAGAATGTGGCAGATACCTTGGCCTGTTTTGCACCCAATGCGCGTTTTAGCATTGCCAACCATGGCGTACTTTATGAAGGCAGGGACACAGAATTAAAGGGCATGTATGAGCGATTGAATGAGCGCTATGCCCAAGTTTGGCACGGACAGTTTTCACACACGGTGGATGTGAAGGCGCAGCGCATTGCCAGTCGATTTCGTGTCGAAAACATCACCCATCAGGGCGAAAAATTGATCAAAAACAACTGTAACTTTTTTGAATTGAATGCAGGTCTGTTTAGCGCTGTCTTTGTTTATATGTCGGGCGAAAATTCACTTGGCTGAATGCGCTAGCAATTGAGACCAAGTTTGAAACGACACTTTCAGGTTGGCTAAATCCAAAGTCGCTTGGAGCATTGTTTCGCAGTGCGCAGTGGGCCAAATTCGGCTGGTCAGGTTCATGAATTTTTGGCGCAATTCTTCCCGCGTGTAAGGGGAGGCGTCGTCACCCCGATTGACACCGGCTTGTCCTGTTCGGCTTGTGCCATCCTTTAAATATAGGGTGACAGTGGCGGGCCTTTCGTTGGGCAATCTGGCGCTCATGGCAGGGTCGTGCAACACGCTAACCTTTTGCGCCAATGCCAAGGTGTGTGGATTGCGAACAGCGTCCCAGGTAAAACTTGAAAGAGCGCTGGAGTTGTTGACAATGCGCGTGGCGACGGCAAAGGGCACAGAAAATTTGGCGGCCAACGTGTTGTTGGGTGCGGGGTCGTTCAGTTCAGCGGCCAAGTGATAGGTGGCTACTTCAATGCGATCAATGTCATCTGCCGAAGGCAAGGCTTGAACGGCCGCCATTTGATCAATGGCGTCCAAGGTGCCGTGGTTGTATCGGCAGCAGGAATGCAATTTGAAATAGTTGCGCATCAAGTGCCAGTCTTGTGCGAGACCTTGCGTGACCGCATCGGGCTGAAAACTTTCAGAAATAATTTTGCCCAGCAAAGAAGAAGGCCCATCGTGTTCACCGGTAAAACCGCATTCAGCCAAGTTCAACGCCAGCAAGCCATTGCGGTTGCTCAGGCCGGCATACACGTTGCGAACCAATCCGCCTTCTAGCATGGTTTGTTTGGAAGTGGCGGTGGTCAGTGAAGCCGCGATGTTGATGGTTTGGCGCATGTCGCTGGCTTGCATACCAGCAACGCGAGCAGACGCTGCGCCTGCGCCGATGGTGCCCCAGGTGCCGTGCGGATGCATGGCACCACGCAATTGAGAAGCGGCCCCTAGTCTTGAGCCGACTTCATAGCCCACCACCATGGCGGCTAAAAAGTTCTCGGTGCTGGCTTCTCTTTCTTGGCTGAGTGCCAAGGCAGCAGGAATGACGTGCACAGCGGGATGGCCGCGTGAAAATCGGTTGCCTTCATCCATTTCTAAAAAAGTCCCTGAGGTGCCATTGATGAAGGCGGCAGCTTCAGGTGTGCTGCAGGCGCCAAGCCCGATGAGCTGCGCTGCATGCTTGGAACTGACCTGCACTTGCCTGTTGGCAATGGCGCGCAGTTCGGGCTCTGCAGAACCTGCTGCCATGGCGGCCACCGTATCGGCCAAGATCCAACCGACTTGATCTTTGACCTCTGCGTCTAGTTTTTGGTAGTCTAGGTTTGAAGAAAATTGACTGAGGGTGTCGAGGTAGTCCATGAGTGAATTCCTTGTGGCTGATCAAGCAAGTGCTGCACGAGTGTCTGTAGTGCTAGCGCACTGTTCATAAATTTTTTGAGGCGTTGTGAATGTCACGCCTTCTGATTCTTTCAATTGGCGAAGCATGTCCCGCAAATAACGAATGCGGCTGGGCATGCCCCAAACCCAAGGGTGCAGGCCGAGGCCCATGACAGCGCTGCGTTGGTGAGTGACGCATTCATTGCGCATTTGTGCTGCGGCTTCCACAATTTGTTTGGCATGTTGTGCGGGCTCGACGGGCCTGAACCACTGGCCTTGAACATCATCCCATTCGCTTGACATGGGGATGGCCAACAAAGGTTTTTGAGAAACGCCGGTGGGGAGCATCCAATAAGGCTGATCGTCATTGCCCCAATCGAGGGTGTAGCGAACACCCGCATCGGCCAACAAACCAAATGTGTCGGGTGAGGTGCCCCAGTCTTGACTGAGCCATCCTTCTGGCGCTTGCCCGGTGTAGGTTTGAAGGGCTTGCAATGAAGAGGCAATGTGCGCTTGTTGTTCTTCAAGTGGCATGTTGGTGTGCATGAGGCGTGTTGCAGCCACACCGTGCGCCAACCATTCGGCTTGTGAATCTTTCAGGGCTTGAAGAACTTCAGGCACGCGCGGAAGAACCAAACTGTTGGCAGCAACCACAGGCTGAATACCTAAATTTAGTAAGGCTTCTATGATTCTAAAAACGCCAATGCGCAAGCCATATTCGCGCTGGGTCCAACTGCGATAGTCGGGGTTGAAGCTCCCAAACTCGCCTACAAAACGGGGATCGCGAATGCTGCCCTCAGGTGCTTCAAAGTCCCAGTGCTCGAGGTGAATGACCGCAAACACATGCAAGTTGGAAGCCAAGGGCAAAGGCGCGCGCTGTTGAATGGCGCTGTAGTTGTAATGCAAATGATCCATGGTGGCTCGATCTATTGCTGCCTAGTTGCGTTTGAAAAAACATCCATCCGTGTGAGGAAAAGTTGACACTTTAAATTTTTAAAACTTAAGGAATTTCCGCTTGACTTCACAAAAAGATTGTTGCACAGTGTACCTAATTGTTCTATGAATGGAACAATTTAATTCAACCCACAACTTCTTCATTGAGGAATTACCATGACGTCTGATGTCCGTGTATCCCGTCGTTTGATCTTGCAAGCTGGTGCTGCCACTTCCGCTCTCGGCGCACCTGGCTTTTTGTTGGCGCAGCCAGCTCCCATTAAGATTGGTCTGGTGCACCCCGTAAGCGGTGGACTCGCCTACAGCGGCGGTCAAGGTCGCCTCGGCTGCCAGATGGCCATCGATGAAATCAACGCGGCTGGCGGTATCAAGTCCATGGGCGGTGCCAAGCTTGAAGCTGCTCTGGGCGATTCACAATCACGTCCCGAAGTCGGTGTGTCCGAAGTGGAGCGCCTGCACCAAGCAGGTGTGGCCGCATATGTGGGCTGCTTCTCCAGCGCCATTGCACTGCCGGCCACTCAGGCTGCTGCCAAGTACAACACGCCTTTCATGATTGACGTCGGCGTATCCGACCTGATCGTCAAGCGCGGCCTCAAGAACGTGTTCAGGTTAGCACCAGGCTTTGGCAAGTGCGTGGACGATGCCATTGTGGGCTTGGGTGAAATTAACAAAGCAGCTGGCGGTGTGGCCAAGTCTGCGGTGTTGGTGCACGAGGAGT
>CALPYQ020000275.1 GCA_943327965.2 Singulisphaera sp. GP187 | reverse complement strand
GAAACAGGCATCACCATCATGCAGATGGATGCAGGCCTAGACACCGGTGACATGCTGCTGAAAGAAACATGGCCCATTGGCCCGCTAGATACCACGGCCACACTGCACGATGCATTGGCCAGCATGGGTGCTCAGATGATTGTGAAGGCTTTGTCACAGGTGGGCCAATTCACCCCTGTGAAGCAGCCCGAAGAGGGTGTGACCTATGCGCACAAAATTGAAAAATCAGAAGCAGCATTAGTTTGGACGCAATCTGCGGAAGTGCTGGCCAGGCGAGTTCGTGCGTTTGATCCGTTTCCCGGTATGAGCACCCAACTGGGCGATGAAGTGATCAAGATTTGGCAGGCGCATGCGTTGAACGCTAACGCCAGCGCCAACCCTCAGCATGCACCATTGGCAGGAACCATTCTGACCATTGCTGAAACAGGCATTCAAGTGGCATGTGGCGAGGGTGTGTTGTGTCTCACGCAATTGCAAAAACCAGGGGGCAAGCGACAGCCGGTGTCTGACTTTGTGCGAAGTTTTAAGGGTGCCGTTGGCGATGTTTTTAAAGCCTGAGAACTTCCGTCATCCAGCCTTCATGGAGGGCGTGAAAGATGCCTCACCACAAGCACCAGGGGTGGCGGCATGGGGTCTGATGACAGGCGTGGCCATGATGAATTCAGGCATGAGCTTGCTCGAGTCCATTGCCATGACCTTGTTTGTGTATGCAGGCAGTTCGCAGCTGGCGGCCATTCCTTTGATTGCAGTGGGCGCACCGGCTTGGGTTATTTTGGCCACAGGCTTTTGTGTCAACTTGCGCTTTATGGTTTTCAGTTTGCATCTGCGGCCCTACTTCATGCACCTGCCGCGCTTTGAACGCATGATGCATGGTTATCTCACGGCAGATCTCAGTTACGTTTTGTTTACCAGAAAATTTCCCAAGCCCGCAGAAGATGCTGCAACACAACAGGTTCAGACCGCATTCTTGGCGGGCAGTACCTGTATCGTTTGGGTGAGTTGGATGGCGGCCAGCTTCTTGGGTATTTTCTTGGCCAACATCATTCCGTCTTCTTGGGGCTTGGGCTTTGCTGGGACACTTTGTTTGGTGGGTATTTTTTGTTCACTCGCTAGCACCAAGATGCGATTTTTTGCTGCCACGGTGGCCGCTGTCACCGCCATTGCTGCGTATGCCTTGCCTTTGAAGTTGAACATTGTGTTGGCCATTGTGGTGGCCGTGATGTTCAGCATGAGCCTTGAGCGCTTGCAAAAACCACAAGCAGGGCAGGCCTCATGATGCTGTTCGAAGGGACCGATTTTTGGACGGTTGCCGTCATTGTTGGCTTGACCTTGGTGACCGTCATCACACGCACTTTCTTTTTTATTTCCAGTGAAGAATGGTCACTGCCGGATTGGGCACAAAGAGGCTTGCAATTTGCGCCCATCGCGGCATTGGCCGCTGTGGTGTTTCCTGAAATATTGATGCAACAAGGCCAGTTTTTGCAGACCTGGATGGACGCGCGCTGGGTTGGCGCTTTGGTGGGCGGTGTCGTTTATTTTTGGAAACGCAATGTGCTGCTGACCATTGTGGTGGGCATGCTGGCCTTTCTGCCGTTGCACCTGGTCTTAGGTTGGTAATATCCTGTTTTAATTTTCGTCAAAGAGAAATTTCATGAACGTCATTCGCTTTTCAGATTTGTGTGCACAAGGCAAGGTCAAAGGTCAACGGGTATTTATTCGCGCCGATTTGAATGTGCCGCAAAACGATGCGGGTGACATTACAGAAGATACCCGTGTTCGCGCCTCTGTACCCTGTATTCAAATGGCGCTCGATGCAGGCGCCGCCGTCATGGTTACCAGCCATTTGGGACGCCCCACAGAAGGCGAATTCAAAGCCGAAGATTCATTGGCGCCTGTTGCAAAACGCTTGGCTGAATTGTTAGGCCGCGATGTGCCTCTGAAGGCCAATTGGGTGGACGGTGTAGATGTTGCAGCAGGCCAGGTGGTGTTGCTTGAAAACTGCCGCGTCAACAAAGGCGAGAAGAAGAACAACCCCGAGTTGGCCCAAAAAATGGCCGCCCTTTGCGACATCTTTGTGAATGACGCCTTTGGCACCGCACACCGCGCAGAAGGCACCACCTACGGCATTGCCGAGTACGCCAAAGTGGCATGTGCTGGCCCCTTGTTGGCGGCAGAAATTGACGCCATCACCAAAGCACTCGCGCACCCTGCACGCCCATTGGCCGCCATTGTGGCCGGCAGCAAAGTGTCGACCAAACTCACCATTTTGAAGAGCCTGGCCGACAAGGTCGATCAACTGATTGTGGGCGGTGGCATTGCCAACACGTTCATGCTGGCGGCGGGTCTGAAAATTGGCAAGAGCTTGGCCGAACCCGATTTGTTGGCCGAAGCCAAAGCCGTGATCGACATCATGAAAGCACGTGGCGCAGAAGTGCCAATTCCCACAGATGTGGTGACGGCCAAATCGTTTTCTGCAGACGCTGTGGCCACCGTGAAGAAAGCCACGGATGTGGCCGACGACGATTTGATTTTGGACATTGGCCCAGAGACCGCCGCCCGATTGGCCACACAACTGAAAGCCGCTGGCACCATTGTCTGGAACGGCCCTGTGGGCGTGTTTGAATTTGCAGCGTTTGAAAACGGCACGCGCGTCATTGCGCAGGCCATTGCAGAGTCCAAGGCTTTCAGCATTGCCGGCGGTGGCGACACCTTGGCGGCCATTGCCAAATACGGCATTGAAAAACAAGTGGGCTACATCTCTACCGGTGGCGGCGCATTTCTTGAAGTGCTGGAAGGCAAGACCTTGCCCGCATTTGAAATTTTGTCTCGCCGCGCACAGTCATAAAATTTGTGCAGCAAAAAGGCCGCTCATTAGCGGCCTTTTTTTGGGGCCGAAATGAAATTCGGCCTTACAAGCGCCATCTTGATTAAGAGGCTTTGGGCGGCAAGTTGCCGCGCACGGGGCTGGTCATTTGGCCTTGGAAATCGGTCCAGCATTCACGAGTGAAATCGTACAGCTTGCAAGCCTTGGCGGTTTTGAAGTACCAGTTCCAAGAGAAGGGTTGAACAATGATGCGACCTGGCAACATTTCTTCCAACTTGGCCTGTGCTTGCTTGAGGCGATACAAGGGAATGCTCATGTCCACGTGGTGCGCTGTGTGCTCCATGATGTGGTGCACCATGTTGCCAATTTTCATGGGGAATGTGAGGTGCACCGTGGTGGACACAAATGGCTGCGCCTTGGTCCAAGCTGATTTGTCGTTGTGCCAAGACACTCGCACGTGTGTATGGTGAACATAGACCACAAAACCAATCATGGTGTTCCAAAACAAGAACGGTACCACCACACCCAAGAGCAAGGTGAGCGCTACAGACTGGTCAGTGGCCACGGCGGCATAGCTCATGACACTTACCCACAAAACAGCAAAGACCGATACCAACAAGCTGTCTTTGAAAAAGATGGGACGGCGTGTGGGCATGTGCGCTTTATTGGGGAAGAATTCGCGCTTCCACCAAATTTCAATGAGGTAGTAAAGACCAGGTGCCCAGCCACTGCGGTACAGGCGTTGCAGCAAACGGTCTATGGGGCCTAAAGCAGAAAATTCTTCTGCGGTGAGCGGCGTCCATACAAAGTCGACACCCTT
>CALPYQ020000274.1 GCA_943327965.2 Singulisphaera sp. GP187 | reverse complement strand
TCCAACATTCGCAAAGTGTTTCCCTCTGTTGATTTTTCTAATTGATCAAGGAGAAAAAAATCATGGCAACTGCAAAAAAAGCGGCACCAAAAAAAGTCGCAGCAAAAAAAGCAGCCCCTAAAAAGGCCGTAGTGAAGAAAGCCGCTGCTCCCAAAAAGGCAGCAGCTCCTAAGAAGGCAGCAGCTCCTAAAAAAGCAGCTCCTAAGAAGGCCGTAGCTAAAAAGGCAGCAGCTCCTAAAAAAGCAGCAGCGCCTAAGAAAGCCGCCGCTAAAAAAGCAGCTCCTAAAAAGGCCGTCGCTAAAAAAGCAGCAGCCCCTAAGAAAGCTGTAGCTAAGAAGGCTGCTCCTAAAAAAGCCGCTAAGAAAGCTGTAGCTAAGAAGGCTGCTAAAAAAGCTGCTCCTAAAAAAGCCGCTAAAAAGCCTGCTAAAAAAGCCGCTAAGAAAGCAGCGAAAGCACCCGCTGCCCCTGCTCCCGCTGCGACAGCACTGAATCCTCAAGCTGCATGGCCGTTTCCTTCGGCCGCTAAGCCTTGATTCAAGCTTGAATCGTTAAGCGAAAGCAAAGCCCGATGCTGAAAAGCGTCGGGCTTTTTTGTTTTCAGCGTCAGGGATAAAAAGTCAGCAAGCGATAACCCAGAAAACCAATTTGCTCGTTGGCCAAGCGAAGCCTTAAATCCTGCGACCAAATTTCGCCCGCTTTTAAGACCTTTGGCGCACCAAAGTCCACTGGATTCAACACTTTGCGCATGACGGGTTGATCTTGCAGGTCTGTCAATGTGAGTTCGATCCAAGGCATGGCCACAGAAATACGCTCTGAATTTCGCAAGGTGATCTGAAACCGCCACTGCGACAGTGCCATCTGAGACGCATCAAGCACATCGACCGTATTGATGGTGCTTGCAACGGCCTCTTGTTCGGTGATGAAGTCGACAGCCGCATGGTCGATGAGAACAGCGTCGGCAACTTGCAAAGCTTCAATTTGACATCCCGCCCATTTGCACAAGGTTTCAAGCTCTGCCCGCCATTGCGGATGATGTGCTGCCAAATTGTCTTTGAAAAACAAAGCCGCTTGAAAGGTCAGGCCCAAGAGGCCAAGGATCGCCCAGGCAATCAAACCTTTGTGGGCCATGGTTTTTAGTGGGCCGAAGGGCTGCGGGCTGTCATCAAAATCCAGCCATCCTCTCGATCAGCCACTTGCAAGTTCAAGAAAGGGGCGTAAGCCTGAATGAGTTCTTGCTCTTGACGGTCCAAAATACCGGCCAAGACCAAATGCCCGCCGGACTCGACATGCTGACACAACAAGGGAGCCAACACTTTGAGCGGTGTGGCCAAAATATTGGCCAGTACGGTTTGATACTTTCCAACGGCCAAGTCTGGCAAACCTGCATTCAGACCGACTTCGTTGGCTTGGGCATTGAGCAAGGTGGCACTGACTGCCGCTTCATCAATGTCTACCGCATCAATGCTTTGGGCACCAAATTTGGCAGCGCCAATGGCCAAAATGCCAGAGCCACAGCCATAGTCTAGAACGCGCTGCCCCTTAACTTCATGGGTGGCAATCCATCTTAAACACATGCGGGTGGTGGGGTGTGTGCCCGTTCCAAAAGCCAATCCAGGATCGAGTCGAATGATTTGTTGAGCTTGCGCTGGCGGCTCGTGCCAGGTGGGCACAATCCAAAATTCAGGCGTGATTTCGACAGGGGCAAATTGCGACTGCGTGAGCCTGACCCAATCTTGATCGGGGACGGCCGCTATCGACAACAGTTGGCACGACTCAAAAAAGTCTTGGGCAGCCAACAAGACCGCTGCCTCTTTGGCGTCTTCTTCTTTGGCAAACAAAGCAACAACTTTTGAGCGTTGCCAGCCTTCTTTGGGCGGTGGCATGCCAGGTTCGCCGAACAAGGCTTGTTCGTGTTCGGTTTGTGCATCGGCGTCTTCGACAGACACGCTCAAGGCGTCTAACGCTTCAAGTGCTTCGCTGAGATCTTCGACGCGTGCCTCTGGGCACAACAAATTCAATTCGTACATGGATTAGATTTTGCGACGACGCAACCACTCTTCCAAGTAATGAATGTTGGTGCCACCGGCTACAAACTTTGAATCACGCAAAATTTCGCGGTGCAAAGGAATGTTGGTGCTGATACCTTCGACGACTGTTTCCGACAAGGCCGTTTGCATGCGGGCCATGGCTTGCTCACGTGTGTCGCCATGGGCAATGATTTTGCCGATCATGGAGTCGTAATTGGGGGGCACAAAGTAATTGCTGTAAACGTGTGAGTCAACACGAATGCCAGGACCACCCGGTGCGTGCCACGTTGTAATTCGGCCAGGCGATGGTGTGAACTTATAGGGGTCTTCTGCATTCACACGGCATTCAATGGCATGGCCCTTGATTTGAATTTGCCGTTGTGTAAATGGCAATTTTTCGCCGGCTGCCACCATGATTTGAGTTTTCACGATGTCTATACCAGTGACCCATTCTGTGACGGGGTGCTCAACTTGAACGCGGGTGTTCATTTCAATGAAATAGAACTCGCCGTTTTCGTAGAGAAACTCAAAGGTACCCGCCCCGCGATAATTGATTTTTTTGCAGGCAGCCACACAGCGCTCGCCAATTTTGTCGATGAGTTTGCGGGGAATACCGGGTGCAGGGGCCTCTTCCAACACCTTTTGGTGGCGTCTTTGCATCGAACAATCGCGCTCACCCAAATAGACCGCGTTTCGATGTTTGTCGGCCAAGATTTGGATTTCAATGTGGCGCGGATTCTGCAAATACTTTTCCATGTAGACAGCCGGATTGCTGAATGCAGCACCCGCCTCTGCCTTGGTCATTTGCACGGCATTGATCAGTGCAGCCTCGGTGTGCACCACACGCATGCCTCGTCCACCGCCGCCGCCAGCGGCTTTGATAATGACGGGGTAGCCAATGCTCTTGGCAATTCTTCGAATTTGGGCAGGGTCGTCGGGCAATTCGCCTTCTGAACCTGGAACGCAAGGCACGCCCGCCTTGATCATGGCCTGCTTGGCAGACACCTTGTCGCCCATGATGCGAATGGACTCTGGGGCTGGGCCAATGAATTGGAAACCACTTTTTTCGACGCGCTCGGCAAAATCTGCGTTTTCACTGAGGAAACCATAGCCTGGGTGAATGGCTTCGGCATCGGTGACTTCGGCCGCAGAAATAATGGCCGGCATGTTGAGATAACTTAAATTAGACGAAGCGGGACCAATGCAAACGGCCTCTTCCGCCAGCTTGACGTACTTGGCTTCTCGGTCTGCTTCTGAGTAAACCATGACCGCTTTGATACCAAGCTCTCGGCATGCGCGCTGAATTCGCAGAGCAATTTCGCCGCGATTCGCAACCAGAATTTTCTTGAACATAAAAATCCTGGTGGCTTATTCGATGATGTAGAGGGTTTGGCCGTATTCAACAGCTTGACCGTTTTCACACAAGACCTGCTTCACAACGCCAGCCTTGTCCGATTCAATTTCGTTCAGAATTTTCATGGCTTCAATGATGCACAGGGTGTCGCCTTCTTTGACGGTGTCGCCCACCTGAACAAAAGGTGCTGCACCTGGGCTGGACGAGCGGTAGAAAGTGCCCACCATGGGTGACTTGACGGCATGACCCGCTGCGGCGGCCTCTG
>CALPYQ020000273.1 GCA_943327965.2 Singulisphaera sp. GP187 | reverse complement strand
GTACCACTACCTGCCGAGCCGTAGTTCAAACGACCAGGATTTTTCTTCACAAAATCTAAAAACTCTTTGACATTGTTGGCCGGTACTTTTTTGGGATTGACCACCAAGACTTGGGGCACGGCAGCTACCAAAATAATCGGCACCAAATCTCGCTCGAGGTCATAGTCGAGTCGGGGGTACATGCTGGGTGCAATGGTGTGGTGCACAGCGCCCATTAAGTAGTTGTAGCCATCAGGCGCCGACTTGGCGGCAACACCGGCACCCAAGGTACCACCCGCACCACCACGGTTGTCAATGATGAGTTGTTTGCCTGTCTGTTTTGAAAAGATCGCAGACAAGGGTCTGGCAAAGGCATCGGTGCCGCCACCCGCTGGAAATGGCACGACCATGGTGACAGGTTTGGTGGGCCAAGAAGATTGCGCCCAAGCGGGCAACAAGGTAGCGGCAGATGAAGCTGCTGCCCATTGAATCATCGAACGGCGTTGAATGCCATCATTTGAAAATTTCATATTTGTCTCCTTTTGTATTGAAAAAATAAAAGTGCCAGTTATAAAAATAGCAATTTGGTGTCGTCAAAATTTCAAGCGTTCTTTGGCTTGTTCACTGCGACGAACAAAAACACCCCTATCAGCACCATGGGCACGCAAAGCCACTGCCCCATGCTAAGGCCCATGGACAACAAGCCTAAATGAGCGTCAGGCTCTCTGAAGAATTCCGCCACAAATCTAAAGCTGCCATAGCCTATCAAAAATACGGCAGAGACCTGGCCAATGGGCCTGTCTTTGCGTGCAAACCACCACAGCAACACAAACAACAACAGGCCTTCCAAGAGAAATTGGTAAATTTGGGACGGATGCCGCGGAAAATCGCCGGCACCCCTGAAAACCATCCCCCATGGCAAGTCAGCATCAGCTTGTCTTCCCCACAACTCACCATTGATGAAATTACCAATGCGGCCTGCCGCCAAACCTGTGGGGACACAAGGTGCTACAAAGTCCATCACTTGGAAAAAAGGGCGATGACGTGTTTTAGCAAACCAAACCATGGCCGCCATCACACCCAACAGACCACCATGAAAACTCATTCCCCCCTGCCAAACATAGGCAATTTCAAGGGGATGTGAAAAATAATAAGCAGGCTGATAAAACAAGCAGTAGCCCAAACGTCCCCCCAAAACAACCCCCAGAACGCCTGCAAACAAGATGTCTTCAACATCCTTCACTTGCCAGTGCGTCAAGCGGGCATAAGGCAAGTGGTTCAAGCGGCGGGTGGCCAAGAAATAAAACAAGCCAAAGGCTGCCAAATAGGTCAGTCCATACCAGTGAACCGCAATGGGCCCCAACTGGAGTGCAACCGGATTAATTTCAGGGTGAATCAACATGGGTGGGATTGTGCCTTGTTGTGGCTAGCTCTGCCAATAGCGTGTTCCCCAAGTTTCCAAGGGCATCCCGAGGTACTTTAGAATCTTGCTTAGGCCCCAGTTTAAATGGGGTGACAGAGCAAACCCCCTTAATCCTAAAGACAAAACATGAGCGACAAGATCATCCCTATCCAGCCCGCTACCCCGAGTAACCGCCGTAGCGCCAACATCACCCAAGGCAAATCTAGGGCGCCCAATCGCTCCATGTATTACGCCATGGGCTACGAAGAAGGTGATTTTGTCAAACCCATGGTGGGCGTTGCCAATGGCCACAGCACCATCACCCCTTGCAACAGTGGATTGCAAAAGTTGGCCGATGCAGCCGTCCAAGGCATTGAAGAGGCCGGTGGCAATGCCCAAATTTTTGGCACCCCCACCATTTCCGATGGCATGGCCATGGGCACCGAGGGCATGAAGTACTCCTTGGTAAGCCGCGAGGTCATTTCGGACTGCATTGAAACCTGCGTTCAGGGTCAATGGATGGATGGGGTCTTGGTGGTTGGCGGATGCGACAAAAATATGCCAGGCGGCATGATGGGCATCTTGCGCGCCAATGTGCCGGCCATTTATGTTTATGGCGGCACCATCTTGCCAGGACGCTACCAAGGAAAAGACCTGAACATTGTGAGCGTATTTGAAGCCGTTGGTCAAAACGCTGCTGGCAATTTGAGCGACTTTGATTTGAAAGAAATTGAAAAACGTGCCATTCCAGGCACGGGTTCTTGCGGTGGTATGTACACAGCCAACACCATGTCTTCTTCATTTGAAGCCTTGGGCATGTCGCTCCCCTACTCGTCCACCATGGCCAACCCTCATGATGAAACCAAAAACTCGGCCAAAGAATCGGCCAAAGTTTTGTTGGAAGCCATCAAGAATGATCTGAAGCCACGCGATATCGTTACCAAAAAAGCCATTGAAAATGCCGTTGCCGTCATTATGGCCACGGGTGGTTCTACCAATGCAGTTTTACACTTCTTGGCCATTGCACACACAGCCGGCGTTGATTGGACCATTGACGATTTCGAGCGCATGCGCAAGAAGATTCCCGTCATTTGTGACTTGAAGCCCAGCGGTCAGTACTTGGCAGTGGACTTACACCGCGCTGGTGGCATTCCGCAAGTCATGAAGGTCCTTTTGAAGGCTGGCTTGTTGCACGGCGATTGCATGACCATTACCGGCAAAACTGTTGCCGAAAATCTGAAAGACATTCCAGACGCACCCCGCGCCGACCAAGACGTCATTCGCCCCATCGACAAGCCGATGTATGCAGAAGGCCACTTGGCCATTCTGAAAGGCAATTTGTCACCCGAAGGCGCTGTGGCCAAAATTACAGGCCTCAAAAACCCCGTCATTACTGGGCCAGCCCGCGTATTTGACGACGAGCAGTCTGCATTGCAAGCCATTTTGGACGGCAAGATCAAAGCCGGCGACGTCATGGTCTTGCGCTATCTGGGCCCCAAAGGCGGTCCAGGCATGCCCGAAATGTTGGCACCCACAGGTGCCCTTATTGGTGCTGGATTGGGCGAAAGCGTGGGCCTCATTACCGATGGCCGCTTCTCTGGCGGCACATGGGGCATGGTGGTGGGACACGTTGCACCGGAGGCCGCGGCAGGCGGCACCATCGCCTTTGTGAATGAAGGCGACTCCATCACCATCGATGCGCACAAACTCATTCTTGCTTTGAATGTGCCCGATGAAGAAATTGCCAAGCGCCGCGCCAATTGGACGGCACCCGCACCACGCTACAACCGTGGCGTACAAGCCAAGTTTGCATTCAACGCTTCCAGCGCCAGCAAAGGTGCTGTGCTGGATTTGTATTGAATCAAAGTTTGATCAAACGCTCTTTCAGAGACCCAGGGCGGCAATGCCCGCCTTGGCAATCTGAGCATCTTCATTTGACTTGACGCCGCTCACGCCAACTGCGCCAATGCAAGCGCCATCTTTCATGATGGGAACGCCACCTTCCAACATGCCCTCAATGGTAGGGGCCGACAAGAAGGAATAACGGCCACCGTTGATCACATCTTCGTAAACTTTACTTTCACGTTGGCCCATAGCGGCTGTGTTGGCTTTGGCCGGCGCAATGTGAGAGGAGATCGGTGCTGCACCATCCAAACGCTGGAAATGCAACAAGTGGCCGCCTGCGTCCACAATGGCAATGCTGACTGCCCAGTTGTTCTTTTGGGCTTCAGCTTGCGCAGCAGCGGCAATCGTTTGAACATCTGACAATTCGAGAGTAGC
>CALPYQ020000272.1 GCA_943327965.2 Singulisphaera sp. GP187 | reverse complement strand
TCGCCTTTGCCTTTTTCAAACAGCAAAATGGCCATGCGCTTGCCCACGTTTTCACGCGTCACATCTTTGAAGATGCGAGCACCTTTGCCGTCCAACGACAAGTTAACCACGGGCTCTTGCGTCTGACCGTCAAAGCCAGGCTGCGCGTCTGTCAGGTTGTCACCCGTCAAAATAACTTGCTTTTTGACAATGACGGGTTGGCCATTGCGCTCCAAATAACGCTCAGAGCCAAAGGGCACCAATCCATTGGTTTGCTCTGCAGAACGTGCCTCTGAGCTTTCGTCAACCAAGCGCACTTCCAATGTGGCCGTGCGACCCAAAATATCTTTGGCCTTGGCTGTGTCTTGCACGCCAGGCAACTGAACCACAATGCGGTCCAGCCCTTGTTGCTGAATGACCGGTTCTGCCACACCCAACTCATTGATACGGTTGTGAAGGGTGGTGATGTTTTGCTTCAAGGCTTGTTCTTGAACCTTGCGAGCGGCTTCGGGCTTGATGGTGGCGGTGATCTTAAACTCAGCGCCGTCCGCAGCCTCAACAGCCTGCAAATCTGCAAACTGTTCCGACAAGATTTTGCGTGCTGCAGCCAACTGCGCTTGATCACGCACTTTGATTTCGATGTTTTGGTCGTTGCGCGAGATGCCGCCATGTCGCACTTCTTTTTCACGCAAGGTGCTGCGAATGTCGCCCGCCAAGGATTCAACTTTTTGACTCAGCGCTGCCTTCATGTCCACTTGCAACATGAAGTGAACACCACCCCGCAAGTCCAAACCCAGGTACATGGGCGCGGCATGCAATGCAGTCAACCAGGCGGGTGAGCGCGACAACAGATTCAAGGCAACCACGTAGCCGTTTTCAGTACCTTCAGGAATGAGGGCTTTCTGAATGGCGTCTTTGGCTTTGAGTTGCTGCTCGGTGGTTTCAAAACGAGCCTTGATGGAATTGCCTTCTAGCGTTAACACGGCAGCTGGCACATTGGCCGCTTCAATGGCCTGTGCCACCCGCATCAAGGTGGCGTCGTCCACTTTGGCGCTCATCTTGGAAGAGGACACCTGCACCGCGGGTGCTTCACCAAAAAAGTTAGGCAAGGTGTAGACCACGCCCAACAACAAAGCGATCGCAAGGATCGCAAACTTCCACGCCGGGTAACGGTTCATGATGGCAGCCGCTTCAAAGAAGAGAAAAAAATCAAATCAGAATGACTTACTTGATGGTGCCTTTTGGCAAGACTTGAATGACGGCCGAACGTTGCATCTGAACTTCAACGCCATTGGCAATCTCAATGCTCAGGAAGCCATCGCCCAACTTGCTTACTTTGCCCAAGAAACCGCCGGCTGTGATGATTTCATCGCCTTTGGCCAGCGCATCGATCATGGCCTTGTGTTCTTTTTGCTTTTTCATTTGGGGGCGAATCATGACGAAATACAGCACCACAAACATCAAGAGCAAGGGCAGCATGCTCATCAAAGAGGATTGCATGTCGCCTCCGGCAGCAGCGGCAGGGGCGGTTTGGGCAAATGCGGATGAAATGAACATCGAAAAACTCCACGAATAAAATGACGGAAATTACCAACAAGTCGGCATGGAACCGACTTCTAGACCAACCGCTGATTGTATGCGGGGCTATGATGGCCTCCAAAGACCTTGCCTAACTCGGGAGACGACCATGGCCAGCCATTCTCATGACCACGATCACGATCACGCCCACGACCATGCCACTTTGGGTGAAATGGACGTCAGGGTGCGCGCTTTGGAAACC
Source organism: Singulisphaera sp. GP187 (assembly GCA_943327965.2). Taxonomy (GTDB): domain Bacteria; phylum Pseudomonadota; class Gammaproteobacteria; order Burkholderiales; family Burkholderiaceae_C; genus Limnohabitans_A. Next base: position 1,904 of record CALPYQ020000272.1, on the reverse strand, counting down.
CTGCTGACCCAAAAAGGCTACATCGACCCTGCCGCCATTGACCGAATCATTGAAACCTACGAAACCGAAGTTGGCCCGCACAACGGTGCCCAAGTGGTGGCCAAGGCCTGGGCCGAGCCTGAATTCAAGGCTTGGTTGTTAAAAGATGCAACCGCCGCCATTGCCTCTTTGGGTTTCACAGGCCGCCAAGGTGAGCACATGGTGGCCGTGGAAAACACCCCAGATCAGCACAACATGGTGGTTTGCACCCTGTGCAGTTGCTACCCTTGGCCCGTACTGGGCCTGCCGCCGGTTTGGTACAAAAGCGCCGCTTACCGGTCTCGCGCAGTCCTAGAGCCGCGCAAAGTCTTGGCCGACTTTGGGGTGGCATTGCCCGAAAGCACCCGCATCCGCGTTTGGGACTCCACCGCCGAACTGCGCTATTTGGTCCTGCCCAAGCGCCCTGCTGGTACCGAACACTTGTCGCAAGCCGAATTGGCCAGTTTGGTCACGCGTGACGCCATGATTGGGACGGCGCTGGTATGAATGGCGTCCACGACATGGGGGGCCAGCAAGGATTTGGGCCTGTTTTATTAGAGGCCAACGAGCCCTTGTTTCATGCGCCCTGGGAAAGTCGGGCCATGGCGGTCACAGTGGCCATGGGCGCCAGCGGGCAATGGAACATCGACCTGAGCCGTTCAGCGCGCGAGTCCTTGCCACCGACCGTTTACTTGGCCAGCACCTATTACGAGATTTGGATCCGTGCCTTGGAAAAACTCATGTTGGCGCGCGGCATGGTCACACAGGCGGAGCTTGCAAGCGGCCAATTGATCACGCCACCCATCAAAGTCAATCAGGTCCTCACCAGAGACAAAGTGGACGCCGCTTTAAAAACAGGCAGCCCCACCGAGCGCCCCATCGATCAACCCGCCTTGTTCAAAGTGGGCCAACAAGTTCGGGCCCGCAACATGCATCCACAAGGCCACACGCGTTTGCCGCGTTATGTGCGCGGTCATGTGGGCACGGTGGTGAGTGTGCATGGCGGTCATGTGTTCCCTGACGGTCACACTTTGCACGCCACACCGCCCTTTCATGTGCCGGTGCAATGGCTTTACACCGTGGTCTTTAATGGCCGCACCCTTTGGGGCGAGCACAGCGACCCTACGGTGGAAGTCACCGTAGACGCTTGGGAATCCTATTTAGAGGCGGTGGCGTGAGGCTTTCGAAATCACAAGTATGCAAAACACCCATCTCACCCTTGAAGAAATTGCCCAACATTGCGGCGGACAAATGCCGCTGCCTGTGCAAGATGTCAATGGCAGCGTTTTTTCAGAACCCTGGCAAGCGCACGCTTTTGCAATGACTTTGCAGCTTCATGAAAAAGGCTTGTTCACTTGGCCCGAATGGGCTGAGGCACTGACGCAAGAAATTCGCAATGCCCAAGTCGCAGGCGATGCCGACACAGGCGCCACGTACTACACCCACTGGCTCAATGCGCTAGAAGCGATGGTGCTGACCAAACAATTGGGCACAGCCGATCAAATTCATGATTTAGAACATGCTTGGGAAGATGCAGCAGCACGCACGCCACACGGTCAGCCCATTGTTTTAGCACCGTGAAATTTCCGCTTTTACCTGTTGCGGCCCTGATGGTCAGTTTGATCACGCTGTGTGCGGGCACCTCGCTTGCCAAAGGCTTGTTCCCACATGTTGGCGCAGAAGGCACCACCACGTACCGCCTGATTTTTTCTACGCTGTTGTTGATGGCCTTCTGGCGTCCTTGGCGCCGTCAATGGTCATGGAACGAAGCGCCAATTCTGATTGTGTTTGGGGCCACTTTGGGCATCATGAATTTGCTGTTTTACAACGCCATCAAAACCGTTCCCTTTGGCCTGGCCATTGCCATTGAATTTACAGGCCCGTTG
>CALPYQ020000271.1 GCA_943327965.2 Singulisphaera sp. GP187 | reverse complement strand
GTCATGGGCGGTGCCGAAATTTATGCCCAAGCAGCACCCATTGCAGAAGAAGCCGTCGTCACCGAAATTGAAGCCGAGTATGAAGGTGATGCATTTGCGCCTCAACTGAGCGCCCATTGGCAGGAAGTCTCGCGTGAGCGCCATGTTTCTTCTACGGGCTTGAAATTCAGTTTCGTCACCTACCGCCCCTCCCTTTGAAGAATCAACTACGCACATGAAGCTCGCCACCTGGAACGTCAACTCTCTGACAGTTCGACTCCCACAAGTCATTGATTGGTTAAAGGCACAAGAAGCCCATGGCGATGACCAAGCCATCGATGTGCTCGCTTTGCAAGAATTGAAAATGACGGACGATAAGTTTCCGCATCAAGCTTTTTTGGAAGCGGGCTATCAAGCACAGTGGTTTGGCCAAAAAACCTACAACGGTGTTGCGCTCATTTCTCGAACGCCGGCCATTGAAGTCATCAAGAATATTCCTGGCTTTGAAGACGATATGTCTCGTGTCATTGCGGGCACCTTTGGCGAAGTGCGCGTCATTGGCGCTTACTTTCCCAACGGTCAAGCGCCAGACAGCGACAAGTTTGTCTACAAAATGCGATGGCTAGAAGCACTCAGAGCTTGGGTCAAAGAAGAAATGGTCACGCATCCCAAGTTGGTACTCATGGGTGACTACAACATCACCTTTGACGATCTGGATGTTTGGGACCCAGTGGCTTTGGCGGGCACCATTCACTGCACACCGGAAGAACGTGCGCATTTGAATGCTTTGATTGATCTAGGTTTACACGATAGTTTCAGGTTGTTTGAGCAGCCTGAAAAAAGCTTCAGCTGGTGGGACTACCGCGACTTTGGTTTTCGCAGAAACCGTGGCCTGCGCATCGATCACATTTTGATTACCGATGCCTTGAAAGCACAAGCCAAGGCTTGTGTGATCGACAAACTGCCCCGTAAAAACGAACGCCCCAGTGACCACACGCCGGTAGTTCTCAGCTTAGGCTGAAACGGCCAGGGCCTTCAAAGAAGGCCCCTAGATTCACATCATTTAGGTTGATGGGCGGCCATGGCCTTACCCACCTCCAAGTTGCCTTGACCAGACCCAGAACCTGGAACCAACTCACCATGGCGATCCGTGACTTGAGGCATGGCTGCCAATAATTTCTCTGGCGTATCTTCGGCCATTCCCAAATACACGCCTTGTGTCAGCGTGATGTTGGCCACTTCAAAACTGCCAGCACCCGCACACATGATGGTGCGGTTGGGTGCGTGCTCAGAAGCCATGACCAGCATGGCAGGCACCACTGCCTGGGGCTCCAGTGCTTTTAAAACCGCTTCTGGCATCAAGCCTTCTGTCATTCGGGTTGCAGCAGTCGGGGCCAAAGCATTGACACGGATGTTGTATTTCTCACCTTCAATCGACAGGGTTTGCATCATGCCTGCCAAAGCCATCTTGGCCGCACCGTAATTGGATTGGCCAAAATTGCCATACAGGCCGCTAGAAGAAGTGGTCAAGATGACGCGGCCATAGTTCTGCGCTTGCATGATGGGCCAGACGGCTTTGGTGCAATGAACCGCCCCCATGACGTGGACTTCCATGACCAAGCGGAAATCGGCAATCTCCATTTTGGAAAAACTTTTGTCTCGCAAAATGCCTGCGTTATTGACCAAAATATCAACGCGTCCCCATGTGTCCATGGCCAACTGCGTCATGGCCTTGACCGCTTCAAAGTCGGTGACAGAAGCGCCATTGGCAATGGCTTCTCCACCCGCTTTGACAATTTCATCAACCACCAATTGAGCCGCACTGACCGAGCCGCCCTCGCCATGCACGTTACCGCCAAGGTCGTTGACCACGACTTTGGCGCCCCTCTTGGCCAAAGCCAAGGCATGCTGTTTACCCAATCCACCACCAGCGCCTGTGACAATGGCGACACGTCCGTGAAAATCAATGCTCATTTGGATTCCTTAATCTGATAGCCTTGCAATGATTGAGACTTTAAACCAAGACTTGCAAGTTCACTGTTACCAGATTGACATTGACCTGCTTGCAACACTTTATTCAAACGCTTTGGCCCATGGAAATCACCTCAAACATTGTTGATACACCGCCCCGTGATGCCGCCACTGTACTGGTGTTGCGCCAAGGCGAACAGGGCTTGGAAGTCTTGATGCTCAAGCGCCATGCTGATTCCAAAGACCTGGGGGGCGTTTTTGTATTTCCAGGCGGTAAACGCGATGAAGCGGATGGCTCGCCTGAGGCTTTGGACGCCTTGAAGGTCGACGTCAAACTGCTTCATGCACAACTGGGTGAACCCCAACTGCCACTTGCACATGCCGCCAGTTTGTTCATTGCCGCACTGCGTGAAGCAGAGGAAGAATGTGGCCTGCAACTTGAAGCATCAGACCTTCAAGCATGGTCTAGGTGGATCACACCGCGCATGCCCTCCATGATGTCCAAACGTTTTGACACACGATTTTTTTTGGCGCGTGCGCCACACGCTCAAACTGCTGTTCAAGACAATCACGAGACCACCGAAATTTTGTGGTCCACCCCACGCCAAGCTCTGCTTCAATATTGGCAAGGTGACATTGTGTTGGCGCCGCCACAAATCATGAGTCTCTCTCATTTGTGTCTGTTTAATTCGGTGGACGAAGCCATGCAAGAGGCCGCTCAAAGAACGCCGCCCGTCATATTGCCCGAACCCTTTGACCAAGATGGCATGCGCGTGATTTGCTACCCTGGCGACCCACAGCATCCGGTTTCACAAAGGGCTTTGCCGGGTCCAACGCGCTTGCACTTTAGAAACAAGCGGTTTGAACCAGAAGGTGGCTTAGATGCTTTACTGCACCTGAAGTCATGAACCACAGTCAATGCTTGTCAATGGTCAAAGCCATTGCGTATTTGGGCGATGCTGCCAGTGCGCAGCAACTTCTGGCCACCCTTCAAAGCACCTTGGAGTCTGAAACACAGCAGATGGCGTTGGCCATTGATGCTAAAAACTTTGAATTGATTCAAAAACTTCTTCACCAATTGAAAGGCTTTGCACCAGTTTTTTGCCACGACTCGCTCATCGCTGAAATCAAAATGACGGAGTCACTTTGCAAAAAAAATCAAAGCCCAGAAGACAGCCAATTGGCCTTACAAGCCAGTTCCCATTTGCTGGTGAATTTGAAACTTTTACTGTCGGAAGTTAATGCCCAATTGTCTGGGCCGGCTTGAACATCGGTTGCGCCAGCCATGCCGCCATGATCTGGGGGTCATGCACCAAACGAAGTGCATCAAATGCCTGCTGAGCTTCAGGGTAGTGTTTGCGCAAATAATTGAGCCATTGCTTGAAGCGCCCAGAACGATGACGAGGCGCCACATGCAAACTCATGCGCTGCCAAAAGACACTGAGCAAGGGCCACAGTTGCTCCCACGAAAAAGTCTTGGCCATGCCATCCAAGTTAAGGCCTTTAACTTGAGCGTCATGAAACTTGATTTCCAAAGCAAGTCCTGGATTGTTGATCATGCCGCGGCCAATCATTAAATCTGGGCAGCCTGTCACTTCACGGCAGCGAATGGCATCAGCCACAGTCCAAATTTCGCCATTGGCCACCATGGGCAATTTGACACATTGACGCACATCAGCAATGCGTTCCCAATAGGCTGGCGGTTTGTAACCAT
>CALPYQ020000270.1 GCA_943327965.2 Singulisphaera sp. GP187 | reverse complement strand
GGAACCATTCATATTGGTTTCATTCAAGCTGTTGTGATTGAACACACCCAAGGGCCTAATTGGAATACCGTCTTCCAAGTACTGATACACCGCGCCGGTGCTAATGGGTTGACGAATGGCCATGCTGTGCTGCTCGTTGCCCAAATCGTTCCAAAAAACACCGGGTATCCGGTTGATCATTTCGCCCACCGACTTGGCCTTGTCTTGGTCCCATTGGTTGCGACTGACAGCGCCGATAGAAACAGGGGTTTCAGAGAGTTTGGTTTCGGCGCGAGAACCAGAAACAACCACGGTGTCTGATTGGGAAAAAGCGGTGGAACTGGAAAACAATGCCAACAAGGCAAAACTAAGCGGGTTGAGGATGAATTTTTTTCTCATGATCGATACAAAAATCGCAGATAAGTCGGGCCCAAAAGGGCGCAAAACTTATTTGCGTGAAGACAAACATCAGCACTTGCAAATAGCAAGCGCCAGACAGTTTTCAATCAGAGAAAAGAGGGAGGTCCGCGTGAAGGCAGCGGCGGTGCTGTGGCAGAGGCAATGTGGGCAGCCGCAATGGGCTGCATGACATGGGCCAACGATGAGGGTTTTTGAACGACTGGCGAAGCGGGTGGCAGTGGGGTGGCCACCGTTGCACACAAAGGGCACTCCATGTCATTGGCAGATTGAACTTCGGTGCTGCCATCGTCAGTTGAAACCATTTTCATGACGCCGGCCGACGAGCAAATGACTTGACTGGCCGTTGGTTTGAAAATACTGGCGGCAATTGACGTACCGACGAACATGACAAACCAGACGAGCACCAGCTTGGTCAGAAGTTTGGAATATTGTTTCATCGGCATAGCGTAGATTATGCCGCAAGCTTTTGGCCTGATTTAGGTGGCTTTGCCCAAATTCAAAACAGCATCGGCCACCTTGCCGGTGTCTCGCTCCAAGGCCAAAATGTCTCCCCCCACCCTCACAAAGGTGTAGCCTGGGTCAAAATTAAGCTTCTCAACCAGCTTGGGTTCTACAGGAAAAGTTTTGGTACCTGGCGGTAGTTTTTCACCAAATTTCCATGCAGCTTTAAAACCCACCTCACAGGCGTCGTTGCGCCAATTCATCCCCTCAGGACATTTGCCTGGCGACAATGTTTCCATGAAAAACGAGCGCACAAACTGGCGTCTGATTTTTCCAAAATAATTGAGAACGGGGGTTCCAAACTCAGGTGGAAAGACAAACAGGGGCTCAGTCGGCAAGGGGAACTTGCGAGACATGTCCTCTTCAGGTGGCTTGGGGCCGCCCATGTTGATGTTGATATTGGGCGTACCCGCTCCAGGGGGCATTGCACCAGAAGCAGGTGCACCCGCCATGGCCACAACAGTGGGGGCTGGACCACCTGCACCAGCGCCACCTGCTGCAACCGTACCGGCAGGCGCAGGGCCCGATTCTGTGGTTTTAGCAGGCGCAGCATCTTCACGCCCGCGGGCTGGCGCTTGAACGTCAGGACGGTAATAACGGCTGACAGCACCGTGATCACCCCCCATTCGCTTTTCCATGATGCCGTCAATGACGGCACTCAAGGCCACACTGTCTGACGTTCCCAACAATGACGCTTTGCTGGAAACAATGATGGACATTTGCATGGGCGAGCAATAGTTACCATTTTTTTTCAACCAATCGATGGCCTTGTTTTGGCGCTCTTGCGGGTCATGATGGGTTAAGGCCAGATGCCTAAACTCTGCAATGACACAAGCGCCAGTAGGTGTCTCTGCAACAGGGGGAGCGGCAGGTCCACCCCTGGCTCTGGTTTGCGCATGCGCTGTCGCGACCATCAGTAAACTGAGGGCACATCCTAGCCAAAACTGAGTGCGAAGGTGTTTCAAGGGCTCTACTTTCATTGCAAATGAATGCGATCAAATGCGACCGAAACATTTGGCCACAAAATCTAATCGACAGCTAGCGGATTAACTTGAGGGAATGAGCATTTAGCTTCTGCATTGGCTCACAGACTTGGCCCCACGTTGCCAACAGGGCCCGATGGCCTTGCGCGCCATTTTTGGGATGCCCTTCATGTCAATCACAATGGGTTGACCAAAGAAACTTCTCACCCCTTGTTTGTCCATCTCTAGCTTGACCACCCAGGCTTTTCGCTGGTTGTCGTTGTCGGTTTCTTTCATGACAAAGTTGCCAACACTGAAGAGAATTGGCTTGCCTTTATAAAGCCCGATATCTTGCGTCACATGGGGATGACCTCCAATGACGGCATCAGCGCCTGTGTCAATCATCAGTTTGGCCAGTTGCCACTGCCGTGGATTGCCACGCAATTCATTTTCCCAACCCCAATGCATGATGGGAATGACCAGATCGGCTTTGTGGACAGCACGTGCTGCCAAAATGTCTGCAACCACTTGTTGGTCTTCGCTCCAAGCCACCCCAGGCAAATTGGGGCCGGCTTCAAAACTGCGCGGCTGAAACTCGTTGTAGCTCAAAACGGCAATCCGAAGTCCTTTGCGTTCAAAGATCAGTGGGGCATGGGCTTGCTTCAGGTTCATGCCCCCACCCACTTGAGGCAGGCCGCCTTCTTTCAGAAGTTTCAACATTTCTGCAAAAGCCTCAGGACCAAAATCACCACTGTGGTTGTTGGCCAAAGTGACTGCATCGAAATGTTTTTTCAAAACTGGAATGACCCGCGGATGTGCTCTGAATGTAAACATCTTGTCTGCCGCCGAGCCCTTGGTTGCTATCACGCATTCCAAATTGGTCATGCGAATGTCTGCACCTGCAAAGTAATTGGCAAAGTCGGAAAAAGGATCACCGCCTTTGGCAATCAGTTCGCCGGCATCGGCATCCAAGGTACTGTCTCCTGCAAAAACCAGACTGACAACGGGATTGGCCCAAACATTGGCAAAAGGAAAAAGCAAGAAAGCAACAACGGCAACCAGTGCATTTCGCAAAGCGGGAATCCAATCAATTGAGCTCATGGCGTAATTGTGCTTAACCAGCAACTGTAAATGAGCTCTCGCTCGACGGGCCCGCCATACAAATGCTGCTGACCTGTTAGCGGATAAGGCTGAGCAACAGCGGGAAAGGGACCAAAGTACTTGGCTTGTTGAAGCAAGATGGGTCTGGGCTGTTGGTCAAGATAGGCATAAATCAAAACATGTTCTAACTTGCCTTTGGATTCTTCCAAAATCATTTTGAAAAAGAATCGGCCACCAATGTCGACAGGCTGAACCGCATAAGGATCCGTGGTGGGTTTGGCCTTGAGTTTGTAGGTGGTGCCGGCATAACTGACATCGCACTGCAACAAAGGACTGGCCAAACTGGTCAGGCTAATGCATGCCCCAAGCAAAAAAAACGCTATGAACTTCAAGATAGGCATGACTGAAACTGAATGTCGGTTCATTGGCTTAGACAACTCAAACAAAGAGAAGCCCATCTTAACCATCAGTCTGCCAACTGTTTGAACTGAACAATATTCCCCTCAGGGTCCCACCCATCGAGCACCACAAACCCTCTAAATTTCCAAGCTTGTTTCAAAGGCTTGAGAAACCCGCCGGTGGCTTTAGCGGCTGAGCGAACAACTTCCAAGTCTTCCACCACAAATGTGGGCTTCATGGGTGTTTCATCGCGAGGTACAGGGGGTGATGCAATTTCAATGCTGTTGGCATAGGCTTTAGAAATAG
>CALPYQ020000269.1 GCA_943327965.2 Singulisphaera sp. GP187 | reverse complement strand
GTTTGTAAGTCAATTAAGACTTAGTTCCGTAGAACTTGGCAATCGCCATCAAACGCCCACGCTTATCGGCTGTATATTTTTAAAGATCTTTTGCGCAACAGACCGGCACTGCGTGTCGTTTTGTTGCACTGCGCTGCGATCAGCGAAGCCTTGCAGTGTAGCACTATTTTCAAGTACTTTTGATGAACTTTAAAAAATTTTCAAAACTTTTTAATTTTCTTCAAACTGCTCGGGGCTTATTCCGATTTGCTGAACTGTTTGAAATTAATTCAATTCATTTCAGCGAAGCCTTGCAGTCTAGCACGGTTTTTTGTGCCGGGTGAAAAAAATTTTAACTTTTTTTCACTTTTTTTAATTTCTTAAAAAATCTGCCTAGTGCTTTCAGTATTTGGTTTTAAGGCCGCTTGGCTTTAAGTCCTTCTACTGCTTCACTGTTTGAACCGCTTTATGCAGTTCGTTTTTAGCGAAGACCGCGACTATAGCACAGTTTTTTTGAGCCGCGCAAGCCCCCTGCAAAAATTTCTCTGCGGGCATTGATAATCAAGGCATGGCTCTCATCACACTATTAGACGCGTCACTGGCTTTTGGCCACGTTGCGCTCCTTGATCACGCAGACTTTGCACTCGAAACTTCAGAGCGCATTGGCTTAATTGGTCGCAATGGCACAGGCAAGTCTTCTTTCTTAAAGATCCTTGCGGGCATGGAGCATGCCGACGATGGCACCTTGCACATTCAACAAGGCATTCGCATTGCCTATGTGGCACAAGAGCCATCGCTCATTTCAGAGGACAGTATTTTTGAATCGGTGCAAAGAGGATTGGCCCCCGTCCTTCAGCTCATTGAAGACTACAGCAACTGCGTCGGCGACTTAGACCAATTGCAAAGTCAAATTGAATCGCTCGATGGCTGGGGGTGGGAGCAACGCGTTGATGAAACATTGCACCGCCTGCATTTAGATCCGAGCGCCAAAGTGGGCACCTTGTCGGGCGGCAACAGAAAGCGTGTGGCATTAGCGCAAGCACTGGTGACGCATCCCGATGTGTTGCTGCTGGATGAACCCACCAACCATTTGGATTTGGATTCCATCGCTTGGCTTGAGCAACTCTTGATTGACTTTAAAGGCAGCGTGGTGGCCATCACGCACGACCGCGCCTTCTTAGACAGAATTGCCACTTGCATTTTGGAACTAGACCGCGGCCGCTTGCGAAGCTACCCTGGCAATTTTGCGCAATACCAAATTAACAAAGAAGAACAACTTGCGCAAGAAGCTGTGATCAGCGCCAAAGCAGACAAGTTGTTGGCGCAAGAAGAAGTCTGGATTCGCAAAGGCGTGGAGGCCAGACGCACCCGCAGCCAAAGCCGCATTGTGCGACTTGAAAATTTGCGCGCCACCCGAACCGCGCGCCGTGAGCAAGTGGGCCGTGTCCGCATGGAAGTGGCCTCGGGCGCCCCAAGCGGCAAGCTGGTGGCCGAACTAACCGACGTTTGCAAAAGCTTTACTTCGCCCGATGGCGTGACCAAAGTCATTGTGAAAGACTTCACGGCCACCTTGTTGCGCGGTGACAAGATTGGTTTGTTAGGCCCCAATGGCGCTGGCAAGACAACCCTGCTCAAGATGATCTTGGGCGAGCTGGCGGCCGACAGTGGCAGCATTCGTCAAGGTGCTAATTTGCAAGTCGCTTATTTTGATCAAATGCGCAACGCCTTAGATTTAGAAGCATCGCTCGAGGACTTTATCAGTCCTGGCAGTGAGTGGATTGAAATTGGCAACAAGCGCCAGCACGTCAAAAGCTATTTAGGCGATTTCTTGTTCTCCCCAGCTCGCGCAACTTCGCCCGTAAAGTCTTTGTCTGGTGGCGAACGCAATCGCTTGTTGTTGGCACGCTTGTTTGCCAGGCCCGCCAATGTCTTGGTGTTGGACGAACCCACCAACGACTTGGACATCGACACCTTGGAGCTCCTAGAAGAGCTGCTGCAAGACTACGAAGGGACCGTGTTTTTGGTCAGCCATGACCGCGCCTTCATGGACAACGTGGTGACCAGCATCATTGCCTGCGAAGCTACCGACGACAAACCAGGCTTCTGGCGAGAGTACGAAGGCTCGGTTCAAGATTGGTTAACCCAATCGCAGCGCAGCCAAGCCATTCAACAGGCGCAAAACAAATTGGCCGCCAACAGCGCGCCCAAAACTGTGCCAGTTGAAAGTTCGCCTACGCCGCCGTCTGTCTCAACAGCAACAGCCACATCGACTTCGGCTAATAGCCAGTCCTCTGGCATCAAGCCAAAGCCCAGCGTCAAGTTGAGCTACAAGGAACAAAGAGAACTCGAAGGCTTACCCGGCCTGATTGAATCCTTGGAAAAAGAGCAAAAAGAAATAAGAGAGGCCTTGGCCGACAGCAGCTTGTTTGCCAAAGATCCCGCCAAAGCCACGGCCATGTTTGCCCGTGATGCACAGATTGACGAGGCCTTGCTCACAGCCCTCGAGCGCTGGGAAAAGCTCTCTGCCGCATGAGTGCACTCAGCCCTGAAGAGCTGACGGCACTTTTGGTGTTGTCCACCGCGGCCAGTTTCACGCCCGGACCCAACACGGCTTTGTCAACGGCCATAGCAGCCAATCAGGGTTTGCGCTCAGCCATGAAATTCATCGTCGCCGTGCCTGTTGGTTGGGGCTTGCTACTGACGCTTTGTATGGTGGGGGTGGGTCAATTGGTATTGGCCGTGCCCACTTTGCGTTGGTTCATCATGTTGGGCGGCACGGCTTATTTGTTGTGGTTGGCCTTCAAACTTTGGGGCACCCAGCAATTGGCCCAAGCAGACACCCAAAAATTGAACATCACTTTCTTTCAAGGCGTGGCCGTCCAGTTTTTGAACATCAAGGCATGGATGTTGGCTTTGTCGGTGGTGGCTGGTTGGGTGGTGGGCAAAGACAATCCTTTAGAGCGCTGCCTTTTTTTACTGCCCATCATGATGAGTTTTGGTTTGTTCAGCAACTTGGCTTATGCCTTGGTAGGCAGTTTGCTGCGAGATTGGCTTTCGCACGGCAGTCGCTTACTGGTCTTCAACCGTTGCATGGCGCTGGCCTTGATCTTGACGGCGTTCTGGATGTTGCGTAGCGGCCTTTGAATGAAGCGCGCATCAAATTGGCGACACCTGCCACAGACCAAACCATTTAAACTTTTAGCATGGGACAACTGATACTCGTGCGCCATGGTCAAGCTTCTTTCGGCGCAGAAGACTATGACCAATTGAGCGACTTGGGCAAACGCCAGGGTCAGCGTTTGGGCGAGTATTGGCGCGAAGTCAGTCAAACACCGGCCCGCTCGAACGAGCTGCAGTTTGATGCGGTGCTGATGGGCAGTCTTAAGCGCCATCGACAAACCTGGGAAGCCATTGCAGAAGGCGCCAAGTTGCAGATGACACCCGAAATTTGGCCTGGGCTGAATGAGTATGACAGCCACGCCCTCATTGAGACTGTGCACCCAGCCCCCTTGGCAAAACCCGACACACCCGAGATGTACAAGCACCACTTTCGCTTGCTGCGCACCGCGCTACAAAAATGGATGGCGGGTGAAACGCAGCCCAAAGGCATGCCCAGTTTTAAAAAATTTGCAGGGGACATTCAGGCTGTGCTGCAGCATGTGAGAGAAACGCATTCGGGGCGTGTGCTGATTGTGTCCAGTGGCGGGCCCATTG
>CALPYQ020000268.1 GCA_943327965.2 Singulisphaera sp. GP187 | reverse complement strand
TTCAATTAGCCTTCAATGTGAAGTTCTTGAATTTTGCGAGTAATGGTATTGCGGCCAATCCCTAACTTAACCGCTGCTTCTATCCGTCGGCCTCGTGTGGTTGCCAAGGCTGCCTGAATCAGCAAAGACTCAAAACGACGGGTCAACACATCCCAAACATCTTGGCGGTCTGTTCCCAACAGTTGCAAGGCCTCTACCTCCAGAGCACTCTCCCAACCTGCATGCGTCCCTAAATGGATCAAGCTGGAAGGCACTGTGGGCAATGCTGTTGCTTGAGCAATTTCTTTGACACCAAGAGACTCATTGCCAAGTGATAGATCAGCGACAGCTTTTTCAGAACTGGGCGTCAAAACCTCTGGCGGCAAATCTTTGACCTCGATCATTTGGGCAGGTGCCATGACCGTCAACCAATGGCAAATGTTTTCAAGCTGACGCACATTGCCCGGAAAATTGAAGTGACTCAACATGTCAAGCGCCTGATCGGAAATGCGCTTGGCTTCTACGCCCAACTGTTGGGCACTTTGAAGCAAGAAATGTTTGGTCAACATCTGGACGTCTTCTCGTCTTTCGCGCAAAGCGGGCAAGCGCAGGCGAATGACATTGAGTCGGTGAAACAAATCTTCGCGGAAGACGCCTTCTTTCACACGCTGTTCTAGATCTTGGTGCGTAGCGGCAATGACACGGACATTGGCCTTCACGGCCGTGTGACCACCGACTCTGTAAAAATGACCATCCGACAAAACTCGGAGCAATCGCGTTTGAAGGTCAAAAGGCATGTCGCCAATTTCATCTAAAAACAAGGTGCCACCATCGGCTTGTTCGAAACGACCGCGCCTTGACGTTTGAGCACCGGTAAATGCGCCTCGCTCATGGCCAAACAGTTCGCTCTCTAACAAGTCTTTTGGAATGGCAGCGGTATTGATCGCAACAAAAGGGCCGTTGGCACGGGGGGAGTGTTTGTGCAAAGCACGGGCCACCAGTTCTTTACCAGAGCCCGATTCACCTGTAATCATGACGGTGACATTACTTTGCGACAAACGTCCGATGGCTCTGAAGACATCCTGCATGGCAGGAGCTTGCCCCAGCATTTCAGGCGTACTGGCCATTAACTCTTCGGCCACTTCTTCGCGTTGGCTTTCTTCTAAAGCACGACGAATCAGTTCAATGGCTTTGGGTAAATCGAAAGGCTTGGGCAGGTATTCAAATGCGCCGTTTTGAAAGGCAGAAACAGCACTGTCCAAATCAGAAAAGGCCGTCATGATGATGACCGGAAGCCCTGGCAACTTTTGCTTGACCTCTGTCAGCAAATCCAAACCAGATCCGCCGGGCATGCGGATATCGCTGACCAGCACTTGTGGCCCCTCACGACCGTCCTCTGAGTTCAAGGCTGCCAGAACTTCTTTGGGATTGGTAAAGCTCCGTGTGCTCAAGCCTTCACGCAGAAGCGCTTTCTCTAAGACGAATCGAATGGATTGGTCATCGTCTACGATCCAGATGGGCTTCATGGGTCTCAACTTTCTTTAATAAAGATACCGAGGTCTGAAGTCAGATCAAGGCAACGGAATCAAAATCTTAAAATCTGTACGGCCTGTCACACTTTCACACTCGATCGATCCGTGGTGCTGCTGAACAAATGTCTGCGCCAAAGTCAGACCTAAGCCAGAGCCGCCTTCTCTTCCTGATATGAGCGGAAAGAAAATTCGATCTTTGATCGAGTCTGGAACACCAGGCCCGTTGTCAATCACATGCAATTCCAATGCCAGACGATAGCGCTGCTTGCCAAAAGTACTTTGTCTGGCAATTCGCGTCTTAAATGTCAACTCGGCAGTCCCTTCATTGACCTTCTCTGCCAGTGCCAGGGCCGCATTGTGCGCAATGTTCAAAACTGCTTGGATGAGTTGCTCACGATCGCCTCTGAACTCGGGAATGGAGATGTCGTAGTCACGAATCACTCTCAAGCCTTTGGGAAACTCTGAAACAATCAAGGAACGAACTCGCTCGCAGACTTCATGAATATTGACATCGCCCACCACATGCGGTCTGCGATGGGGCGCCAGCAGACGGTCCACCAAAATTTGTAGACGATCGGCCTCTCGAATAATGACCTGCGTGTACTCGGTCAGTTCTTTGGAGTCCATCTCCATCTCTAGAAGTTGCGCGGCCCCCCGAATTCCACCTAAAGGATTCTTAATTTCATGCGCTAAATTTCGAATCAATTCCTTGTTGGCCTGCGCTTGGTCTAGCAAGCGCTCTTCTCGGTCCTGTTTGGTTTGTTGTTGGATGGGCAACAACTCAATGATGATTTCACCTGGCAAATCAGACTGCGCCACGATCACGTGAACAGGCAAGCTGTCTTCGTGCTTGATGCGCAACAATTCAGAGTCGTAGCGCAGTGCTGCAAATTCATTGGCTTTGGCGCCTGCCAATGCGTGCTTCAAGGGTTTTGAGTCTGTGAAGAAATTGATAAAGGACTGACCTTCAAGGCTTCTCCGCGACTGACCAATGACGTCCTCGAGTTCTGCGTTCACAAAAACAATCACACCTTCATTGGTCAAAACAGCAATGGGCGTGGGCAACCAATCGAAGGCATGGAAGCGCAAGTTTTGAGGCTCATTTTGTTTGAGGGACTTGACGGGTTTGGTCATACAGGTCTCGCTCTTCTTTACTTGGCCTGAATCGTGGTCACGGGTGCCGCATATCGGGCAATCTCACGCTGCAAGGCCTGCAAGTCACGCTCTATGCGAAGCAAGTTGCTTTTCAAGCCGGCAACTCTTTGGATGTACGGTGCTTGGTTGCGATTTTCACCCTCTAACAAAGCGGGTTGGCCATGGTTGAAATTGCGCACCAATTCAGCGTGTTGAAGCATGAGTTTTTGGCGCTCATCCTCCAAGATGGTGCGCGCCTGTGTGTTGCGGTGGTGCACATTTTGAGGATTGGATATGACTGACTGATTGGGCTCAGAAGACCTTTCAACCGGAACCGATGCTGGGGTTGCTGCTGGGTTTGGTTTAGTTTGATTTTGAACTCTAGTCCCATCAATTTGGGTGTGATTTGAAATCTCAATCTTCTGGCAAAGCTCAGGTTGCTGGGTGAGGTTGGTAATTTCCTGACCGCATTGATAAACAGCTTGCACGGCACCCACTGAAACAACCGACAACGCACATCCCCAAAACATCACGCCTTGCAAAGTGATCTTGAATTTTGATAACAAATCAAAGTGCATTGATAGACTCTTCAAAATAAAAAAGGACGGCCTGAGCCGTCCTTTTTGAGGGTCGGGCTCAGGTGCCCCAACTCGCTGCAAATTACAGGGAGTAGTACATCTCGTATTCAATGGGGTGCACTGCTTGACGGAAGCGTGTGACTTCACCCATTTTCAATTCAATGTAAGCGTCCAGCATGGAGTCTGTGAACACGCCGCCCTTTGTCAAGAAGGCACGGTCTTTGTCCAAATACTCGAGCGCTTGGTCCAAGCTGTGGCAAACGGTTGGCACCAATGCATCTTCTTCGGGAGGCAAATGGTACAAATCTTTGGTAGCAGCTTCGCCGGGATGGATCTTGTTTTCCACGCCGTCCAAACCAGCCATCATCAATGCTGCGAAGCACAGGTAAGGGTTGGCCATTGGATCTGGGAAGCGCGCTTCAATGCGGCGACCTTTGTCAGATGCAACGTGAGGAATACGGATGGAAGCAGAACGGTTGCGGCT
>CALPYQ020000267.1 GCA_943327965.2 Singulisphaera sp. GP187 | reverse complement strand
TGTGATGGCGGCTTCTGCCTTCATCAGGTTGTTGCTGGTGGTCATGACTGCCAGCTTAGGATATTTGTTTGAACACGAAGCGCAACCCGAAAAGTTTGAGAATATTCCTCAATCCATTTACTGGGCTGTGATTACATTGGCTTCGGTGGGTTATGGTGATATTTCGCCCATCACACCGGCTGGTAGGGCCATGACCATTGTGCTGGCCTTCATCGGCATTGGCATTTTTGCCATCCCTGCTGCGCTTTTGTCTTCGGCATTCAGCGATCAACTCAAAATGGACCGAGAATCTTTGGTCAACAAACTGTTTGACATGTTGGCCGATGGTGACATTGACGAGGAAGAAGCCAAATACATCAAAAGTGAAGCCAAGCGTTTGCACTTAAGCGATGATGAAGTCAAAGTCTTGATCGATCGCGCTAAACGAGAGCGCGAACTGATGGACGATGTTTCGGTCTTGCCATTGCATAAAATAGCAGCCAATCCTGATCACGCTGTTGAACATTACAAATTTTTGTTAGGCCAAATTAGACAAATTAACTTGTTGGCCAATCAGGAGAAGCTAGCGTTGAGCTTGTCAAAACCAGGTCGTTTGACCGATACTGATAAGCAGTTGTGGGACTTGATTAATCGATCCTAAAATTGAATCCATTTAACAATATCTGATATGCCATGGCGCGCTGACCTCAAACTTGATTACACCCTAGAGTCTCAGCGCACCGTTGCTCGGTATGAGCATCAAGGCCCCTTGCGTGTTTTAAAAAGTCTTTACCCTGAAGGCAATGCCATCTGTCACAACGTGTTGGTTCATCCACCCGGTGGCCTGGTGGGGGGCGACACCTTAGACATCCAGATATCGGTCTCTTCTGGTGCGCATGGTTTGGTCAGCACCCCCGGCGCTACCCGCTTTTACAAATCGGGCGGACACCCTGCATTGCAACAAGTGACGGCCCATGTGGCCGACCATGCGCGGCTTGAATGGCTGCCACTAGAAGCCATTGCCTATAACGATTGCGAAGCTACCAATCGCGCTGTATTTCATTTAGCGCCAAGTGCTGAACTCATCACCTGGGATGTAACGGCTTTGGGCCTACCCTCATCCGACCAAGCATTTACGCAAGGTCACTTTCAACAGCACCTAGAAATTCCGGGTGTCTGGCTAGAGCGCGGCAATGTTCAAGGCAGTGATATCCGTTGGCTTAACAGCCCCTTAGGATTGGCGGGTCACAAATGTTTTGCCAGCTTGGTATTTGCCAGTGGCGCCTACATCGCGCCAGAGCGTGTAGAACGGTCTCTGGACGCTTCAAGACTGATCATCGAGGCGAGCCCCCTCAAGTTGCAAGCAGGCATCACCTGCGCCCATCCACAAGTGATGGTGCTTCGCGTCATGTCACCCTTGGTAGAGCCCACCATGGATTTACTCAAGCAAGTGTGGGCTTGTTGGCGCCATACTCTCTGGCAGCTGCCAAGCGAACCGCCCAGAATTTGGAGCGTTTAAATGGCCACCAGTTGGCGGATGCGCTTGGCTTGCATTTCATGGCCAGGCCCTTTGGCAATCACTTCGCCGCGCTCCATCACCATGTAGGCGTCGGCCAGTTCTTCGGCAAAGTCGTAGTACTGCTCACACAACAAAACCGCCATGCGCTGGCCTTGCAGGCCCTCATCTGCCAATTTCCGGATAACGCGGCCAATGTCCTTGATGATGCTAGGTTGTATGCCTTCGGTGGGCTCGTCCAAAATGAGCAGCTTGGGTTTAGCCGCCAAAGCCCTTGCAATGGCCAATTGCTGCTGTTGACCGCCCGACAAATCGCCGCCTCGACGGTGCAGCATTTGTTGCAAAACTGGAAAAAGCTGAAACAATTCGGCAGGGATTGGCGTACCGCCAGGCTGCGTGGCCAAGCCCATCAATAAATTTTCTTCAACCGTCAGACGTGCAAAAATTTCTCGACCTTGCGGCACATAACCAACCCCTGCATGTGCGCGCTCATAGGGGGTTGCTTTGGTGAGGTCTTGCTCACCTAAAACGATCGAGCCACTTTTGATGGGAACCACACCCATCAAAGATTTAAGCAAGGTGGTTTTGCCCACGCCATTGCGCCCCAGCAAGACTGTGACCTCACCCAACTTGGCTTCCAGACTTACGTCGCGCAAGATGTGAGAGCCGCCGTAATACTGTTGAATGTTGTTGACCGTTAAATTCATAAAGTGTTGCCTCAACGGCCCAAATAAACTTCAATCACACGCTCATCAGATTGCACTTGGTCCAAGGTACCTTGCGCCAACACAGAACCGTCGCAGAGCACCGTGACGATGTCGGAAATTGTTTTGATAAAGCCCATGTCGTGTTCCACCACCATCAAAGAATGTTTGCCCTTCAAAGACAAAAACAGCTCGGCGGTTCTTTCTGTTTCATGATCGGTCATGCCCGCCACGGGTTCATCCAGCAACAAGAGTTTGGGGTCTTGCATCAGCAACATGCCAATCTCCAACCACTGCTTTTGGCCGTGGCTTAAATTGCCTGCTTGCGTTAAGACGCTATCGGCCAAATGAATGGTGTGAAGTACCTCTGCCAAACGGTCGGACTGTGCAGAGTCCAACTTAAAGAACATAGAGGCTTTGACCCCCTTCGGCGTTTTAAGTGCCAACTCCAAATTTTCGAACACTGTGAGTTGTTCAAACACTGTGGGCTTTTGAAATTTACGGCCAATGCCCAGTTGGGCTATTTCGGGTTCCTTGTGGCGCAACAAATCGATGGTGCTGCCAAAAAACACTTGGCCTTCATCCGGCTTGGTTTTGCCGGTGATGATGTCCATCATGGTGGTTTTTCCCGCACCATTGGGACCAATGATGCAGCGCAATTCTCCGGGGGCAATGTCCAAGGACAGTTTGTTGATGGCCTTGAAGCCATCAAAACTGACACTGACATCTTCAAGGTACAAAATGCGCCCGTGCGATACATCTACCTCGCCAGGCGTGTGAATTCGGCCGTAACTGGCATCACGCCCGCCCGATTCTGTGGCGCTAGATTGGTACTTAGCAGACGCGTTTGCCGCATATCGCTGCGCACCTTGTTTCATGAGGTCGGGTGTCATGAGCGACCTCCCTTCAATCGCTGCACCAAGCCCACCACACCTTGTGGCAAGAACAAAGTCACCGCGATGAACAAAGCACCCAAGAAGTACAACCAAAACTCAGGCGCTGTGACCGTTAACCAACTCTTTGCACCATTGACCAAGAAGGCGCCCACCACAGGCCCAATCAAAGTGCCGCGGCCCCCTACCGCTGCCCAAACCGCAATTTCAATCGAGTTGGCGGGACTCATTTCGCCAGGGTTAATGATGCCCACTTGGGGCACATACAAAGCACCGGCCACACCACACATGACAGCCGAGATCACCCAGATACTGAGCTTGTAAGGCAATGGCGAATAGCCGGAGAACATGACTCGAGACTCTGCATCCCGGATGGCCTGTAACACCCGACCAAATTTGCTGCGAATGAGCCAACGGGCCATTAAGAAAAATCCTAACAATGTGAGGCCAGTCAAGACAAACAAAATCATGCGCATGTTAGGCGTGGCCAAAGGTAAGTCCAAAATGCGTTTGAAATCGGTAAAGCCATTATTGCCACCAAAGCCTGTTTCGTTTCTGAAGAACAGCAGCATGGCGGCAAAGGTCATGGCCTGGGTGATGATGGAGAAGTACACCCCCTT
>CALPYQ020000266.1 GCA_943327965.2 Singulisphaera sp. GP187 | reverse complement strand
TTGGTGCCATAGACCAAGGTGTACCCATCGGCTGCTGCGCGGCTGCCGTTGCTGACGCCCACATTGCCGCCCGCACCGCCAATGTTTTCAAAGACAACGCTTTGACCTAACTCTTGCGCAAGCTTGGACAATGTGAGGCGCGCTAAGATGTCACCGCCGCCGCCTGCTGGAAACGGCACAATGATTTTGATAGGTTTGGTGGGGTAGTCAGAGGTGCTGCGCTGGGCATAGGCTTGGCTAGCAAAGCCAGCGGCCAAGGCCATGAGTGTTTGACGCCTAGAAAGCATGGGTCGAATCTCCTGATGATGACTTCTTAATCATACGCCAAGCCATCAGAAAAGCACACCCATGCTAACGCTTAGTTTTTTTGTGGAATCTTTGCGATGGCATGCTTTGCAGCCAAGTAGCCAAACGTGATGGCGGGTCCGATGGTGATGCCTGGCGCTGGATATGCGCCACCCATGATGGAGTGCATGTCGTTGCCGCAGGCATACAAGCCGTGTATGACTTCGCCTTGTGCGTTGAGCACTTGCGCATTTGAGTTGGCCACCAATCCTGTGGCTGCACCAATGTCGCCTGGATACAGAGCAATGGCATAGAAGGGACCATGAGTCAGTCCGCCCAAGCAAGGGTTGGGCCCTGGCCAAGTAGCGTCACCGTTGGCGCGTTGGTAGTCGGTGGTGCCTCGTTGAAAATCAGTATCGACCCCTTGTTGCGCCATGGTGTTAAAGCGTGCAACTGTGGCTTGCAAGGCGTCTACCGGCACCTTTAGTTGCAATGCCAAATCCTTGACCGTTGAACCTTGTTTTAAGTAGCCATCTGCCAAGAAAGGTGCTAAGCCTTTGCCACCAGGTCGAATCATGCCCAGGCCGTATCTTTTCAGTGCACCTGAATCACATACCAGCCAGGAAGGAATGCAAGGTGTTTTGGCGTGATGCGCTTGCATGGCAATGCCAAAGAGGTGATAAGAAGTTGACTCGTTGACATAACGTTGGCCTTCGCCATCAACTGTCAACATGCCAGGCTTGCCGCGGTCCATGACGAAGTGTGGAAAGGAGGCCGTACTGCCATCTGCACGCTTGCGAATGGACACTGGCGCCCAAAATGCATGACTCAGACTACCTGTTCCCATTTGCGCACCCGCTTTCAGGGCTAAGTCTTGCGCAAGTCCAGTGTGTCCAGGTCCTGCAGGACTCCAATTTTCATGGGCACCTGGCAACAAGTTTGCGCGGCGCGCTGCATGACGGTTAAAGCCACCACTGGCTAAAACCACGCCACCCTTGCTATGCAAGGTGATGCGTTTGCCGTTTTGCGCAAGCACCACACCTTGAATGCCCTTGTCGTTTTGGATGAAATCAGTGACTTCAGTTTGGGTGACCAGCAAACCTTTTCGCTTTAGGTAGCTGTAGAGCATGCGGCCAATCATGGCGTTACCCATGACCCAACGAGTGCTCCGGGGGTAACGCAATTTGTCCCAGTAGTGGCGCAGCACAATGCGCACGCAATAGCTGAATGATTTGAATGTCTCTGTCAGGCGCAGCAGATGAAAAATATCATCGCGGTCAACCATCATGCCGCCCAGCACCGTGAACTCTGGAATGGGGTTGCGGACCAGTCCAATATTGGGGCCAAGCAATTTGCCGTCGAAGGGCTGCGGTTCTATGGCTCTCCCTCGTAGTACGGCGCCGTCCAATTCAGACAAATAGTCTGGATGCAGCATGCGCACTTGAAATTGCAATTCACTGTTGTCTTCTAAATGGACAATGGCCTTGGGACCATTGTCGATAAAGGCTTGACGCATCTGAGGATCAGATCGGTCGCCAACCGCATTGTTTAAAAATGTGGCAACGCGCTCGGGGGTGTCATCTGGATTGACTTCTAGGCCGCGACGTGTTCCTGGTACCCATGCGGTGGCGGCGGAAAGTGCTGTGGTGCCGCCTACATGGGCCATGCGCTCGACCAATAAAACGCGAGCACCCTCAATGGCCGCATTGAGTGCCGCAGAAAAACCCGCAGCGCCTGAGCCAATGACAATCAAGTCGACCGTATCTTGATCTTTAAATTGCGATAGATCGGTAGATATTCGATCTTGAATTTTTGAAAGCGTCATGTTGAGGAATTGATGGGCATGTTCACTGGTCTACCAAGAACTGCACCATGAGTTCACGGACCTGTACAAACATATCTGCACCTGTTGCAGTGTTGCAGCCCTTTGAACGCGCTGCTGCAATCAAGGGCGTGATGGCTGGCGCAGTAATGACGCAACCAATGAACATATTGGGTGTGATGGCATCGATGTCGATAGGTGAGGGGTCTTGCTCGCGCATGCCTACAGGCGTTGCGTTGATGGCAATGTCATAGCCGCTTGGATTGGCTGAGCCTTCTTTAACAAGGCCCAAGTTCAAACTGCTTAATCGATGGATGAGTGATTCTCTGCGCTCTTTGTCTTCATCGTGAATGGCCAATTCACTGACACCCGCCAACACCATGGCGTGGGCAATGGCAGAGCCTGCACCACCCGCACCCACCAACAATGCTTTTTGCTTGTGAAGCGTGAAGCCTTTAGATTCGATGGCTTTGACATAGCCCAGTCCATCAAACATATCGCCGTGCCAAGTGCCATCGGCATTGCGTCGAATGGTGTTCACCGCGCCTAAAAAATCTGCGCGCGGTGAGTGCGTTGTGCACAGTGCGTGGCAATCAAATTTGTGCGGAATGGTCACGATGATGCCATCAACGTTACGGGCCAAAGACATGCCCTCAAACCACTGCTTCAAGTCTTTTGTGGGCACATGCGCAGGAATGCAAATGGCGTCTTTGCCATTCAACTCAAAGGCCTGCGTCATGCCAAAAGGCGATTTCACTTGGGCAATGGGGTCGCCCACAATGATGTGAACTCGGGTTGCGCCGCTTAATTTGTCGAGCATGGTCAGAAGGTTTTAAAGACAAGGTGAAGCACCAGTTTATCCAAAATTGGAACGATGTTCAACTTTTGAATAAAATTTCAGTTTCGTGATAAAGTGTGAAAAATCAAGTTAACCCTTCACCCCCTTTAAAAATACATGAGCGGCGTCCTCGAAAGAACCTTGGGTATTTTGGAGCTCTTGTCCGAGCAAGGACAGGGCATGGAATTGGTGGCCATTGCCGACCGGCTCAACATGCCCAAAAGTGCAGCGCATCGTTTGCTGGTCGATCTCATTCGCTTGGGTTATGTCAGGCAAGCGCGTGACTTGGGTGAATATATGCTCACCACCAAATTGGTTTCAATGGGTTTGAGTTACCTCAGTCAAACAGGTGTGATTGATGTGGCACAGCCGCTGCTTGACAGATTGGCATCGCAAACGGGTGAGTTGGTACGCTTGTCTGTGGTCGATGGCGACAGGCTAACTTGGGTAGCCCGCGCGCAGGGCGCCAGACAAGGTTTGCGATACGACCCCGATATGGGCAGCATTGCCCGATTAAGCTGTTCGTCTTCGGGTTGGGCATGGCTGTCTACTTTGAAAGACGATGCCGCATTGAAGTTGGTGTCGCAACAGGGCTTGGGCATGCCCCAAGAGTTTGGTCCCAATGCCCCCAAGAGCTTGAAAGCCCTGTTGAAAGCGCTGCAAGAGACACGCAAATCAGGTTATGCATTGACCGAAGAAACCTACACCGCTGGCTTGAACGCCATTGCGGTACCGGTTGGTTTGGCCGGACAAATGCCCATGGGCACCATCAGTGTGGCGGGGCCGTCTTCCCGCTTAACACGT
>CALPYQ020000265.1 GCA_943327965.2 Singulisphaera sp. GP187 | reverse complement strand
TTTGCAGAGAGTAACCAGATCTTTGACGCTTTTGGCAGGTTGGCTTTCGTTGCAAATGAGCAAATTGGGGGTGACGCCAACCAAGCCAATGGGCGTGAAATCACGTTCTACGTTGTAGCCTAATTTGGGCTGCAAACTGGTTGCCAATGCATGGCTGTTGATGTGTGCCATCAAGAGTGTGTTGCCATCGCTGGGCTGCTTGGCCACAAAGTCTGCGGCAATGACACCAGCGGCACCTGCTTTGTTGTCAATGATGATGCTGATGCCCCACATGGCCTGAAGTTTTTGGGCAAGCACCCTTGCCAGTGCATCGGTTCCGCCGCCGGGCGGGAATCCCACCACAATGCGAATGGGCCCATTCGGCAAGCTTTGCGCTTTGATCATGGGCGCGCTGAGCGTTGCAGCAGAGGCTACCGTGGCTTGTAAAAGGGTTCTGCGTTTCATGTTGTCTCCAGTTCTTGTGGTGAAAATGGCTTGTCTTCAAATCAAGGTTTGATCAGTGCAGGAATGGGGTTGGCTGAAAAATAGTCCATGGCTGCTTGGACGCCTGATCCCGTTAATTTCACGCCGCTCAGTTTGAGTCCCATTTCGCAAGCAGACAATGCGGCAATCAATGTGAGGTCGTTGCAATCTCCCAAGTGGCCAATTCGAAACATGCGGCCCTTCACTTTGCCTAGGCCTGTGCCCAACGAGCAATCGAACCGCTCGTAAATGATTTTGCGGACTGCGTCTGCGTCGACGTGATCAGGCGTCATGACGCCTGTCAAAATGGGTGAATAAAGTTCGGGGTCTGCGCACTGAACTTCTAAGCCCCAAGCCTTGACCGCTGCCACCGCGCCTTTAGACCAGCGCTTATGGCGAGCAAAAACAACGTCCAATCCCTGACCCAAAATCATGTCGCAGGCTTCACTCAAGCCGTACATGAGGTTGGTGTTGGGCGTATAGGGGAAATAGCCTGTTTTGTTAATTTCCAGCATCTCGTCCCAAGCCCAAAATGATTTGGGGAGGGTCGATTTTTTGCTGAACTCAATGGCTTTAGGCGAAAGGGCATTGAAGCTGATGCCAGGCGGCAGCATCAAGCCTTTTTGAGAGCCGCTGACAGTGACGTCAACACCCCATTCGTCGTGCCGGTAGTCTGCTGAGGCCAAGCCCGAGATGGTGTCCACCATGAGCAAAGCAGGGTGCTTGGCATTGTCGATGGCACGTCGAACGGCGGCAATGTCACTGGTCACGCCCGTGGAGGTTTCGTTGTGTACCACGCAAACCGCTTTGATGCTGTGACCCGTGTCTGCCTTAAGTCGCGCTTCAATCATGTCGGCCTTAACGCCTTGACGCCATCCTTCAGTGCCTGGCAATCCAATGAATTCGGCCTTGAGTCCCATGCGCACTGCCAGCTTGTTCCAAAGGGATGCAAAGTGGCCAGTTTCAAACATCAAGACGTGGTCGCCGGCTGAAAGTGTGTTGACCAGTGCGGCCTCCCAAGCACCCGTGCCCGAGGCGGGGTAAATGATGACGGGGTGTTGGGTTTGAAAGATTTTTTGCATGTCCTTCAAGACCTTGGAGCCCAGAACCCCAAATTCGGGGCCGCGGTGATCGATGGTGGGCAAACTCATGGCGCGCAAGATTCTGTCTGGAACGGGTGAGGGTCCAGGAATTTGCAAGAAATGGCGGCCTACGGGGTGAAAGTCTAGCGAAATCA
Organism: Singulisphaera sp. GP187; assembly: GCA_943327965.2. Classification (GTDB taxonomy): domain Bacteria; phylum Pseudomonadota; class Gammaproteobacteria; order Burkholderiales; family Burkholderiaceae_C; genus Limnohabitans_A. The sequence goes on along the minus strand of CALPYQ020000265.1, from coordinate 2,066 downwards.
TGAAAAAAATACTCCTCTGTACAGGTGGTATTTTTTGCATACAAAAAGTATTTGTCAATCAAGTTTCATTCATATTTACCCTATTGACCCTCAAATATATTGCATACAAAATACAAACATGACCGCAGAAATCCTATCCATTCCGCGTGCGGCCCTGCACGGCCAAGTGACTCACCGCTTGCGTCAAATGTTGGTCGAAAACCAAATACAACCTGGCGCAAAGCTCAACGAGCGAGCCTTGTGTGAGGGCCTCAACGTCTCGCGAACCCCCTTAAGGGAGGCCATCAAAACCTTGGCGGCCGAAGGCTTGGTTGAATTGCTCCCCAATCGGGGTGCCGTTGCAGCCAGCTTGAGCGTCGACGATGTGGTTCATACTTTCGAAGTCATGGCTTGCCTCGAGGCGCAGTCTGGCGCTTTGGCGGCAGAACGAGTCACAGACTCAGAATTGGCCGAAATCAAAGCCTTGCATTTTGAAATGATGGCGGCGTTTACCAGACGCGACTTGTCCAATTACTACCGCCTCAATGCCTCCATTCACCGGGCCATCAATGCCGCAGCCAAAAACCCAATTCTGACGGCCACCTATGAGCAAGTGAATGCGCGTTTGCAAGCCTTGCGCTTTAAGTCAAATCAGGACGAAGACAAATGGAAATGCGCCGTCTTGGAACATGAACAAATGATTGATGCGCTCGACAAAAAAGATGCGCACGCTTTGCAAGCCGTTTTGTTGAAACACCTGCACAACAAACGAGATGTTGTGGTGATGCAATTGCAAAACCAAGCCAGCCAGGCCACTGACCAGAACAAAAAAGCTTGATTCACAAGCTGAAATTGAAAGTTGTTTGAAATGAATGCACCGTTGCCCAAACAAGTCACAGAGTCTGCTGCAAACCTGTACGAGCGCGTCTCTCACAATTTCAATGAAGTTGCGGGCAAACTTGCTTCGCGCTTAAGCTCAGAAACGCAAGGCGAAGTGTTGTTTGGTGCAGCAGATTGCGGCCGATACGCCACCGACGCCTCTATTTATCAAGTCAAACCTGTGGGTGTTTTTGTGCCGCGATTTGCGCATGAAGTGCCTATGGCCATGGCCATTTGCCGAGACCTGGGTGTACCCATTGTGCCAAGAGGCGGTGGTACCAGTCAGTGTGGTCAAACCACCGGTGCCGGCTTGGTCATTGACCACACCAAATACATCCGCAATGTGTTGGAGGTCGATGTTGAAAAGCGCACAGTTGAAGTAGAGCCTGGCATGGTGCTTGACCATTTGAATGCAACATTAAAGAAGCATGGCTTGTGGTTTCCAGTCGATGTTTCTACCAGCGCACAGGCCACCTTGGGCGGTATGGCCGGCAATAACTCTTGCGGCAGTCGTTCCATTGCCTATGGCAACATGGTTCACAACGTTTTAGGCGCCAAAGCCTGGCTAAGTGACGGCACTTCTCTACAGATGGGGGCGTTTGATCAAAGTACGGGACGAGCCAGGGCCATTGGTGAATTTGTGCAACAACTGGCGCATCAATTAAAGCCCGAACTAGAAGCCCATTGGCCAAAGGTGCTGCGCCGTGTGGCGGGCTACAACTTGGACATCTTTCACAACCAAAATGAAAAGCCCTACACAGGAGACGGATCGGTCAACTTAGCGCATTTGCTGGTTGGCAGTGAAGGGACCTTGGCCATGACCCAATCGCTCACACTTCAATTGAGCGAATTGCCCAAGGCCAAGGTATTGGGCGTTGTCAATTTCCCCAGCTTTTATCAAGCCATGGATGCGGCGCAGCACATTGTGAAGCTAGGGCAGGGTCGCTTAACCGCCGTTGAGTTGGTCGATCGCACCATGATCGATTTGTCTTTGCAAAATCCTGCATTTGCACCCACTATTCGGACCGCATTGATTGGTCAACCCGAAGCGGTGTTGTTGGTTGAATTTGCTGGTGCAGACAAAGCCAGCTTGATGCCGCACATGCGTCAGTTGGTCGAACTCATGGGCGATTTAGGTTTGCCCAACAGTGTGGTTGAAATGGTGGACGACGCGCCGCAGAAAAATTTGTGGGAAGTGCGCAAAGCCG
>CALPYQ020000264.1 GCA_943327965.2 Singulisphaera sp. GP187 | reverse complement strand
GGCGGGCGCGTTGTAGTACCAGTAGAAGCGATCTTTGCCGGCATTGTCGTTCAAGCCGCCACCGCAGTTGTATGTACCGGGATCGCAGTACCAACCATCGCCACTGCTACCGCTGTAGCCACCAAATTTACCGCCTTGTGCGGTTGTGCTGGCTGCACCGCTGAATGCAGATGCGAAGGTGACAGCTGCTGAAACAGGTGTGTCAACCACAAACATTTCGTCAATGTAGTAGATGGCACCATCGAGCGCTCGGGTTGAATCGGGTGTAATGGCCAGTACTGTGTAATTGGCACCCAAATCTGCAGCTGAGAAGTCCCATGTGACGGTTGTCCAAGTGTTAGCAGAAGCCACTGCTGTGCCAGCGACTTCAAGGGCAGCGCCACCCGGCACTTCAACCTTCAATCGAATGACGGCATTGGCGACAGTGCTGTAAACCTTGGCAGTCATGGCCTTTTTCGTGCTTGTGAAAGGCACCTTGGGCACAGTGAAATAAGTGCCACCCCAAACTTCATTGCCGTTTCCTGCAGGCTTTGCAATTTTGAGCGCTTGTCCACTAGAGCCTGCTGGTGCTGCTGCAACTTCTGGCACCGCACCACCATAGGCACCGATGTTGCTCAACACGGCGGGTGACTCATCAAATGAAATGTAGGGCGCTGGACCAAACACTTGCGTTGCCGTGGCCGCAACTGCGTTGGCATTGCTCGAGGTGTCAGTGAAACTGCCTGCAGCGACGCTGACATTGATCGTGCCACTGCCTGCAGCAGGTGTCACAACCAGTGTGGCTGACAGGTTGGTAGCAGCCATGACGAAAGCGCCTTTGGTGCCGTTGGTAACCGTCACGTCGTCTGCGGTGAAACCAGTCACTGCTTCATTGAATGTGAAGGTAAATGTGACAGGACCGGTTGCCGTGTTTGGCATGTTGTCAGTGATGCTGACCGTTGGAGGGGTGGTGTCTGGTGTGGTGCCGCCACCGCCACAGGCAGACAGCAAAGCCGCGGTTGCGATGGCGCAAGCGGTCAGTTTAGTTGGCAGTTTGTACATGAGAGTCTCCTTGAGGGTGAGTAAAAAATGAAAGCGATTTCAAAAACAAAGTAGCGATGATGTGGTTAAAAAATTTCAGGGGGAAACGCGTCTTTTGCTTTGTGCCAAGCTACGCGGAGGCACTTGCAACACCTGCCCGTCACTGAACTTCACCGTTCTGGGCGTGTTGGCGGTGTTGTAGGCCAAGTAGGTTCTTTGGCCATCGGCGCGTTTGAAAACTGATTGCAGCACATGGTCGGCTGTGACGCTGAAATCGGGTGGGCCAATCTCTTCCAGGCTCAACATAAAGTGCAGTGTATGGGTTCGTGTGTCACCCAATTCAACGGCACCCCAACGGTCCCACATCTTCAAGCCTGCTGCCGGGTCGGTCAGCGCCATGTATTTGGCAAACAAGTCTTGCCACATGTCGGTCGGGTTGGCTCGTTTGCCCCTCGATTCATAAATGCGTGTGTCTTCTGGCAATGTGGCCAAGCTGCGCTTGGTGTGCGCAGGATCCAATCCAAGGTAGGTCGAAGAAGTGGTGATGGGCAACAAGTTGATGCCCTTAATTTGCCGTGGTTCGTCCGTCCACCAGGTGTTGTGTTTGTAGGCACCGCCAAACAACATGCTGACTTCTTTGTTTTTGTATTCGGGTGCAAACACCAAGTTGTGCACATCAAACCAGTAGTGGCGAATGGCCTCAATTTCGGTGGTGTAGAGGTAGATGCCCAAATCGCGCAAAGCTTTGTCGCCCCTTATCTCAGCCCACAAAATGAGGGCAGACCAGGCATTGATAGCCTCTGAGGATGATTCTTGGTTGTTACCCCATTCGCCAATGCCATTGCCTGAGGCCCATGAATGGCCTTCGTAAATGTCAAAAGTGCGCAGGAAGGGAAAATCTTTTTGGCCACGCTTGGCCGTTGCAATGTCTTGGATCAGCAAGTTAGTCATGGCGCCCCATTGCGCATCCGAGGTCCACTCAGGGTCACGCAAGGCCAAGTCGGCCATGGTGCGTATCCAATAGCCGTAATGGAAGTGGTGGTCGTTCATTTGTTCGACCGCAAAATATTCTTCCGGATAGGCCAACACCGTACCCAGTGTTTTGTCCAGATGAAAATAGGTTTGGCGATCCTTGCCTGAGAACCATTGCTCAATTCGACCCTTCAGCAAATTTTGCAAACGCTTTGCTGCCTCCGCATCGCCTTGCTGCTCGGCCACATCCATGACTTTGCCAATTCGCTGAAGCCCCTTGCCTTGCCAATAGGGCCCATTGCCAATTTGAAGCATGTTGCGGCGAGCGTTGCTGACATCGGCTTTCAAAACCGCTTTGAGCTCATCGTTGCGAGGGTGATTTTGAAGGCCTGGCCAGAAGGGCACGAATCCACGATAAGTGAGTTCTGTTGAAAATTGATTGGCGGGTAGCAAGCGAATGGCGCCACGAATGGTTTCGTACTGGCCCTTTAATTTGCCATTCACAGACTGGTTTTGATGCCAATGATGTGGATAGAGGCCCAACAAAGTTTGCGTCTCTGTGCCTTCCATGGCCTGCGTAGTGACGCGGTACTCTGTGCGCAATGCATTGCTGGAATCGCTGTAGTGCCAAGACACTTGTGTTTGGGTAATGTGGGCGTGCGCATGCTTGATAAACAGCGCGACGGTGTCAGGCGATGTGTCGGGCAGCACTGCTGTTGAGAAATAGCCCTTGTCTGCGGGCAAGTGGGCCACCCACTGTTGACCCACTTGTTCATAGCGCACACCAGTGGGGCCAAAGATGGCAAATGTTTGGCCACCGCTGTTCAGTGTGAGGACGCGCTCGTCGGCGCTGAGTTGAGTACGTTGGGCCGCTGTACTTGTTTGAAAGGCCACGGGCCCACGACTAATGCGGCCATAGACATAGGGGCTGCCATGCGCCACCGTGAAATCAAAACGATCTGCGCCAGAACCCATGGCAATGTCAATGGCCCAATCGCTGACCTTTGCCAATTTACCCTGCGTGGGTTTGAAAGACATGGGTGTGACGACCAAAGGTGCACGGTGAGGGTAATGAATTTCTGTGTCTTTGCGCTCAGTTGCAATGACCTGACGTGTTGGCAAAGCCAACTCAAAACCAGTAGCCGCTGCACGAACCGTGTAGGGCTGCGCAAAAAGAGCTTCTGCTTTAGGGTTAAAGATAAGGCTCGAGTACCACTGATTGGTGGGGACCGCTTGGCCTCTCATTGAATCGGCCAGGCCCACAGCTGGCGGCGGTGCGTTGTCTGCCGTGCGTGGCGCAAGCAAGACTTGACCAGCGCCTATAGACAAGGTGGATTGCGCCATCACGGGCGTGCAAATTAGCAAACCCGATGCGACCCAGCCCCAAAACTTAACGATGTGTTGCATGCCAGTTGATTCGATCAATGAATTGGCATCCATCTTAATGAAAGCGCTTTCAAGATAATTAGGGGTTTTCCATTAACAGCATCAAAAAAAACCACAGGCTCAGGGTTAGCACCTAAAAAAAACAAATTGACACTTGAAAGTCTGGTTGATAAGCTATTGAAAGCGCTTTCAAAAAAGGTTCCAAAAAATGAAACAAAACAAACTCTTCCCCCTCTCAATTCGTCAATCTGCTTATTTCGCTGCTTTGGGCTTGGGCATGACACTGGCGCAGAGTGCCTCGGCACTTGATCTGGGTCCATTCACTTTGACTGGATTTGCCAAGGGGGAAATCTCAAGGGCCAGCAACCAATGTGCAGACTGCCAATTGAATGCAGG
>CALPYQ020000263.1 GCA_943327965.2 Singulisphaera sp. GP187 | reverse complement strand
TCGCTTGTCGGGTGAAGATTGCGGACGCGGTACCTTTACGCACCGCCACGCGGTCATTCACGATCAAAACCGTGAGAAGTGGGACACCGGCACTTACGTGCCTTTGCAAAACGTCACAGAAAACCAAGCACCCTTTGTCGTGATCGATTCGATCTTGTCTGAAGAAGCTGTTCTCGGTTTTGAATATGGTTACGCCTCCAACGACCCCAACACTTTGGTTATTTGGGAAGCCCAGTTCGGCGACTTTGCCAATGGCGCACAAGTGGTCATTGACCAGTTCATTGCCTCAGGTGAAGTGAAGTGGGGCCGTGTCAATGGTTTAACCCTCATGTTGCCTCATGGTTACGAAGGTCAAGGCCCAGAGCACAGCTCGGCGCGATTGGAGCGATTCATGCAGTTGGCAGCTGATACCAACATGCAAATTGTTCAACCCACGACAGCCAGCCAGATCTTCCACGTGCTGCGCCGTCAAATGGTCCGCAACTTGCGCAAGCCATTGATCATCTTCACACCGAAGTCCTTGCTTCGCAACAAAGATGCCACATCGCCTTTGTCTGAATTCACCAAAGGTGGATTCCAAACAGTCATTCCTGAAAACAAACCACTCAAGGCTGACAAAGTTAAACGTGTGCTGGTGTGCTCAGGCAAGGTCTATTACGACTTGGTTAAAAAGCGTGAAGAACTGGGTGCTGACGACACAGCCATTTTGCGTGTTGAGCAGTTGTACCCATTCCCTCACAAAGCCTTTGCCGCAGAGATGAAAAAGTACCCCAATGCCACAGAGTTGGTGTGGACGCAAGACGAGCCACAAAACCAAGGCGCATGGTTCTTTGTTCAGCATTACATCCACGAGAACATGACAGAAGGGCAGCGCCTGGGTTACTCCGGTCGTGCGGCTTCCGCATCGCCAGCTGTGGGTTACTCACACCTCCACCAAGAGCAACAAAAAGCCTTGGTAGACGGCGCATTCGGCAAGATTAAAGGCTTTGTGTTGACCAAGTAAGGTCTGATGCACTCATTGTTTGAACCTATTTAGAAAGATTTGAAATGGCTATCGTAGAAGTTAAAGTTCCTCAGCTGTCTGAGTCCGTGGCAGAAGCCACCATGTTGCAATGGAAAAAGAAAGTGGGTGACAGTGTTGCCGCCGACGAAATCTTGATCGAAATTGAAACCGACAAAGTGGTTTTGGAAGTACCTGCACCCTCGGCAGGTGTGTTGTCCGAAATTTTGGTGGGTGATGGCGCCACTGTGGCTGCTGAACAGCTCATTGCACGCATTGACACTGACGGCAAAGTGGCTGCCGCAGCCCCTGCTGCAGCAGCCGCTGCGCCGGCGCCAGCTGCCAGCGCACCCACTGCATCGGCTCCACAAAGCACCAGCATGGCTGGTGTGGCCATGCCAGCCGCTGCCAAGCTGATGGCCGACAACAATTTGGCATCAGGATCAGTTGCCGGTTCGGGCAAAGATGGTCGCGTGACCAAAGGTGACGTACTTTCTGCGGTTGCAGGCGGTGCCAAGCCTGTTGCGCAAGTGTCCATTCCAACGGGTGTTCCAACAACAACATTGCCACAAGTGGCTGCGCCTGCAGTTAACTTGGGCGAGCGTCCAGAACAGCGCGTGCCAATGACACGCTTGCGTGCACGTGTGGCCGAGCGTTTGTTGCAATCTCAATCGACCAATGCCATTTTGACGACGTTCAACGAAATCAATATGGCGCCAGTCATGGACATGCGCAAACGCTTCCAAGACAAATTCGAAAAAGAGCACGGCATCAAGTTGGGTTTCATGAGCTTCTTCGTTAAAGCGGCTGTTCACGCTTTAAAGAAGTACCCCGTTTTGAATGCCTCTGTTGATGGCAATGACATCGTGTACCACGGTTACTTTGACATTGGTATTGCGGTGGGTTCACCGCGCGGTTTGGTTGTTCCTATTTTGCGCAATGCCGACCAAATGAGCTTTGCCGACATTGAGAAGAAGATTGCTGAGTTTGGCGCCAAAGCCAAAGACGGCAAGCTAGGCATTGAAGACATGACTGGCGGTACGTTCTCCATCTCCAATGGCGGCACCTTCGGCTCCATGATGTCTACCCCCATCATCAACCCCCCTCAATCTGCCATCTTGGGCGTTCACGCTACCAAAGATCGCGCCATGGTTGAAAACGGTCAAGTGGTGGTTCGCCCCATGAACTATTTCGCCATGTCTTACGACCACCGCATCATTGATGGCCGTGAAGCTGTCTTGGGCTTGGTCGCCATGAAAGAAGCGTTGGAAGATCCATCACGCTTGTTGTTTGACATCTAAAAACGCATTAGGAATTAGCATGAGCAAACAATTTGATGTGGTCGTCATTGGTGGCGGCCCCGGTGGTTATATCGCGGCTATTCGCGCAGCCCAATTGGGTTTTCAAGTAGCCTGTGTCGATGAATGGAAAAACGCTGCAGGGGGACCAGCCCCCGGCGGTACTTGCACCAACGTTGGCTGCATTCCCTCCAAAGCCTTGTTGCAATCATCTGAACATTTCGATCAAGCCAACCATCACTTTGCCGACCACGGCATTGAGATGAAAGGCGTGAGCATGGACATTGCCAAGATGATTGCTCGCAAAGACACCGTTGTGAAGCAAAACAACGATGGCATCTTGTACTTGTTGAAAAAGAACAAGGTGGCTTTCTTTCACGGCCGTGCTGCTTTCAGTAAAGCCGTTGAAGGTGGCTACGAAGTGACCGTCACGGGTGCTGCTAACGAAACTTTGGTCGGCAAGAACATCATTGTGGCCACAGGCTCCAATGCTCGTGCTTTACCTGGCACACCCTTTGATGAAATCAATGTGCTGTCCAACGACGGTGCCTTGAAAGTTGGCGCAGTGCCCAAGAAATTGGTGCTCATTGGTTCCGGCGTTATCGGTTTGGAAATGGGTTCTGTGTGGCGCCGTTTGGGCTCTGAAGTCACCATCTTGGAAGGTTTGCCAACTTTCTTGGGTGCAGTCGACGAGCAGATCGCCAAAGAAGCCAAGAAAGCATTTGACAAGCAAGGTTTGAAAATTGAACTCGGTGTCAAAGTCGGTGAAATTCAAAACGGCAAAAAAGGCGTCAAAGTGGCCTACACCAATGCCAAGGGTGAAGCCCAAACCATTGATGCAGACAAATTGATTGTCTCCATTGGCCGGGTCCCCAACACCATTGGTTTGAACACAGAAGCTGTGGGCCTCCAATTGGACGAGCGCGGCGCCATTGTGGTCGATGCAGATTGCAAAACCAATCTGCCTGGCGTGTGGGCTGTTGGCGATGTGGTGCGCGGCCCCATGTTGGCGCACAAGGCAGAAGAAGAGGGCGTTGCCGTGGCTGAGCGCATTGCCGGCCAACACGGACATGTCAACTTTAATACCATTCCATGGGTCATTTATACCAGCCCCGAAATTGCTTGGGTGGGCCGGACTGAGCAGCAACTCAAGGCCGATGGCGTGGCTTACAAAGCTGGCACCTTTCCCTTCTTGGCCAATGGCCGTGCGCGCGCCTTGGGTGATACCACGGGCATGGTGAAGTTTTTGGCCGACGCCAAGACCGACGAAATTCTGGGTGTTCACATCGTGGGTCCTATGGCCAGCGAATTGATCGCTGAGGCCGTTGTGGCCATGGAGTTTCGTGCCAGCGCCGAAGATATTGCCCGCATCTGTCATGCGCATCCATCTTTAAGCGAAGCCACCAAAGAGGCTGCATTGGCAGTGGACAAACGAACCCTGAACTTCTAAGTTTTTGAAGTCTCGTTAAACTATGAAGC
>CALPYQ020000262.1 GCA_943327965.2 Singulisphaera sp. GP187 | reverse complement strand
ACATCTGGGTCTCCTATTCAGGTCATTCATTAAACGATGGGTTGATGGACTGTCACCAGTTTGGTGCCGTCAGGAAAAGTGGCTTCCACTTGAATGTCTGGAATCATTTCTGCAATGCCGTCCATGACATCGGCGCGGGTGAGCAAGGTGCGACCTTCACTCATCAGTTGCGCTACCGTTTTGCCATCGCGGGCACCTTCCATAACAGCAGCACTGATAAACGCCACAGCTTCAGGGTAATTGAGTTTGAGACCGCGCGCTTTTCTGCGCTCGGCCAACAGTCCTGCCGTAAAGATGAGCAATTTGTCTTTTTCGCGGGGTGTGAGTTCCATGGTGCACTCTTTAATCAATGAGATTCAAGCTTACCTCAAGCAACTAGCATGCCCCCAAAAATTTAACCTGCCAAGACCTGCACTGCAACTGTGCGAGCTTTTTTGGTGCCAATGCCATAGGCATGCACAAATTTGGTTCATGCGTGTCTTTGTCGCGTGCATTGAACTCGAATTTCACGCGTCAGCGCAGTTGAAGCAAGCTTGGCTGAATAGGGGTCTTCTCTCTGAAAGCTAGGGAAAACCAATGGGTTGGCACAGCCCTTGCAGAAGGGGAATCAGCGTTGCAGATCTTCGCTTGTTTCCAACCTTCTTTTTGATCGGAGTGCTCTTATGTTGAACCGTCGTGGCAATCTCAAAGCCTTGGCCCTTGCCTCTGCCTTAGTGGCAGGTAGCTTGTCCTTCTCTGTCCAAGCGCAAACTTCCAACACCATCAAGGTGGGCATCTTGCACAGCTTGTCTGGCACCATGGCCATTTCTGAAACCGTGTTGAAAGACACCGTGTTGATGGCCATCGACGAAATCAATGCCAAAGGCGGTGTATTGGGTAAAAAGTTGGAGCCCGTGGTGGTTGACCCAGCTTCCAACTGGCCTTTGTTTGCTGAAAAAACAAAACAACTTTTGGGTCAAGACCAAGTGTCTGTCATCTTCGGTTGCTGGACCTCTGTGTCACGCAAATCTGTGTTGCCAGTGGTTGAAGAAATGAACGGTCTGCTGTTCTACCCCGTGCAGTACGAGGGTGAAGAGCTTTCTAAGAACGTGTTCTACACAGGTGCAGCACCTAACCAACAGGCCATTCCAGCCGTTGACTATTTGATGAGCAAAGACGGCGGCGCTGCCAAGCGTTGGGTCTTGCTAGGTACCGATTATGTATACCCCCGTACGACCAACAAAATCTTGCGTGCTTACTTGAAGAGCAAGGGCGTAAAAGACTCAGACATTGACGAAAAGTACACACCCTTTGGCCATGCCGATTATCAAACCATTGTGGCTGACATCAAGAAGTTCTCAGCGGGCGGCAAAACAGCCGTGGTGTCCACCATCAACGGTGACTCCAATGTGCCTTTCTACAAAGAATTGGGCAACGCTGGTTTGAAAGCCAAAGACGTACCAGTCGTAGCGTTCTCAGTGGGTGAAGAAGAACTCCGCGGCGTGGACACTAAGCCTTTGGTCGGTCACTTGGCTGCATGGAACTACTTCATGAGCATTAAGAATCCCGCCAACGACGAGTTCACTAAAAAGTGGGCTGCTTACGCCAAGTCTAAAAACATTGCAGGTCACAAAGACAAGCCTTTGACCAACGATCCGATGGAAGCCACTTACATTGGTATCAACATGTGGAAGCAAGCGGTTGAGAAAGCCAAGACCACCGATGTGGACAAAGTGATTGCTGCCATGGCTGGTCAAACTTTCACTGCGCCTAGTGGTATCACATCCAAGATGGATGAGAAAAACCACCACTTGCACAAGTCAGTGTTCATTGGCGAAATCAAGGCGGACGGCCAGTTCAATGTGGTGTGGAAAACACCCGGCCCCGTCAAAGCCAAGCCATGGAGCCCTTACATCCCTGGCAACGACAAGAAGCCTGACGAACCCGCTAAGAAGTAATTTCTTTTAGCTCGTCCTAGAGGAAGGACGGTGTCGTCCTTCCTCTTTTTTTTTGAATGTCGTGAAGACGAAACATGATTCGATTAAGAACTTGGCCAGTGATTTTTGTATGGGTTTATGCAATGGCAATAGCCTTGCTGGCCAGTCCTGTGAAGGCCATGAGCCTGGCAGAAATGAAAGGACTGGTCGAGGGCGAGACCGATCAAAGAATTGAAGCCCTGAACAAAGTGGTGGCACAGGGCGATCCAAATGCTTTGCTGTTTTTGCAAGCTTTGGCCGACGATGCCGTCAAAGTTGCAGGCGACAAAATTTGGATTGTGCGAGACAGTTTAGGTGACGGCAAAGCGCTTGATCCGCTGACAGGGCAAAAACAAGACTTGCCCCCTGATGCACAAGATGTGGTGAGTAACAACCGCTTCCGTGGAGAAATTGAGACAGCGCTGGCTGCTTTGAAATTGTTCAGCGCAGAAACTGAAATGCGTCGGCAGGCCATCAAAGCCTTGCTCAAGGAACCCGATGCCAACAAATTGCCTTTGTTGAACAAAGCCTTGGCACAGGAGTCCAACGAAGGGCTCAAAAGTTTATTGCTGCTGGCCACAGCGGCCGCTCAACTGGGCGATCCAGACACTGGCGTTCGCTTGATGGCGGCGCAACGATTGGCAGAAAGTCAAACCCCAGAAACACAGTTGTTATTGAATCAGCGCTTGGCTGAAGAGACCGATGCGCAAGTGAAGGCGCACCTTAAAAAATCTTTGACCGCCATCGAGGGGGCCTTGAAAACCGGGGAACGCTTGGGAGCATTGTTCACGGGTGCCAGTTTGGGTTCTATTTTGCTTTTGGTAGCGCTCGGCTTGGCCATTACCTATGGCTTGATGGGCGTGATCAACATGGCCCATGGAGAACTGATGATGATTGGCGCCTATGCCACCTATGTGGTGCAAGTGTTGTTTCGTCAATATTTGCCGGAGTACTTTGATGCTTACCTGGTGTTGGCTGTGCCTTTGTCATTCTTGACTGCAGCATTGGTTGGTGCGTTTTTGGAACGCACTGTATTGCGTCATCTGTATGGCCGGCCATTGGAATCTTTGTTGGCCACATGGGGCATCAGCTTGATCTTGATGCAGGCCGTTCGGTCTTTGTTTGGTGCCCAAAACGTGGGCGTTGAAAACCCAGCTTGGATGAGTGGCGGTCTTCAAGTGATGTCAAATTTGACCTTGCCGTACAACCGTTTGGTCATCATTGCATTTGCTGCCGCAGTTCTCATTGCCATGTCACTGGTCATCAGTCGAACTCGCTTGGGCTTGTTTGTGCGTGGCGTGACACAAAACCGGCCAATGGCCTCTTGCATGGGCGTCAATACGGCGCGCATTGACACTTACGCTTTTGCGTTGGGCTCGGGCATTGCGGGTTTGGCGGGATGCGCGCTAAGTCAAGTGGGCAATGTGGGACCCGACTTGGGACAAAACTACATTGTGGATGCCTTCATGGTGGTGGTGCTTGGGGGCGTGGGTCAATTGGCCGGCACCGTCTACGCAGCGCTGGGATTAGGCTTGGTGAACAAACTGCTGGAAGGCGTGACGGGCGCTGTGCTCGCCAAGATTTGCGTTCTCGTTTTCATCATCATCTTTATCCAAAAACGCCCACAAGGTATTTTTGCCATGAAGGGTCGGAGCGCGGAGGCTTGAGATGACACATTCAACGAGTTTAAAAATTGAGTTGCCAGGCCGTGAACCTTTGTTCACGCGCAAAGGCTGGAGCGCATTTCTGATCGCGCTTGTGTTTGTGTGTATTTGTGTGCCACTGATGAACTTGATGGTGCCACCAGGTCATTGGCTTCACTTCAGTGATT
>CALPYQ020000261.1 GCA_943327965.2 Singulisphaera sp. GP187 | reverse complement strand
CCAGCTTGGTCCAACCACGCTCAGGAATGCCTGCTGGTAAATCCAGCGCAGGGATAGGCAAGCATTGAACCTCAGTGCGTATGCCCGTGCTGTCGTCTGTGAGGCAAACCATGTTGAAATTGCCCGTTAAGTGTCGACGGACCATGGCATACAAGCGGTTCACATATTCAGGGCCGTACTTGGTGCCCCATTTCATGCAGATGATGTGTCTTTGATGCGACTGCACGGTCATGGCTTATGCTTGATTGCGCTTTTTGATCGATTTTTGTTTGACCTTGGCGCGCTTGACTTGGCCACCAGAGGTGAGTCGTTGGTTGCCCAATACCCTCAAGGTTTTGACCTCGGGGCGTTGGCCGCCACGGCTGCTGTACTTCAAGACCTTAAAATCGCGGGGTCCAGCCATGCGATCTTCTGAAACGGTTTTTTCCTTTTCAGGGATGGGTCGCCAAAGCACAAGCAATTTACCAATGTGTTGAATGGGCGCCGCGCTAAGGTCCTCAGCCAGTTGGTTGAACATGGCTTCACGGGCGACGCGATCGTCTCCCAGAACACGAATTTTGATCAAGCCGTGCGCCTTGAGGGCCGCGTCAGTTTCTTTGACAACGGCAGGCGTGAGGCCATCGTTGCCAATCATGACAACGGGATCGAGGTGGTGCGCTTCGGCTCTGTGAACCTTGCGTTGAGCGGGAGTCAATTGAATTTGAGGCATGGCGCTATTATCCCTGCTTGAACGGAAGAACATGAAAGTAAAAACTAAAAGTAAAAAAGTCAATAAGTCGTGGTTGAACGATCACGTCAATGACCCCTATGTCAAGTTGGCTAAAAAAGAGGGCTACAGGGCCAGGGCCGCCTATAAATTGAAGGAAATTGACGAAACCTTTGGGCTCATCAAACCTGGTAATTTGGTGGTCGACTTGGGCTCTGCCCCAGGCGCATGGAGCCAATATGTCCGTCGCAGGCTTTCTCCCCAAGGGGCCGCGGCAGGCGATTTGAATGGCACCATCTTGGCCGTCGACCTGTTGCCTATGGAGCCTGTTGAAGGGGTGCACTTTATTCAAGGTGACTTTACCGAAGCCGATGTCCTGGCCCAGCTGCAGGCCATTGTGGGCGACCGCCCAGTCGATGTGGTGGTCTCGGACATGGCCCCCAATTTGTCAGGCATTGACTCTGTCGATGCTGCGCGCATTTCGCACCTGATTGAATTGGCCGTAGAGTTTGCGCAAATGCACCTCAAGCCGCAAGGGGCCTTGGTTGTGAAGGTCTTCCATGGGAGCGGCTACAGCCAACTGGTGAAGTTGTTCAAAGACTCTTTCAAGGTGGTCAAACCCATCAAACCCAAGGCGTCTCGAGACAAATCGTCTGAACAATTTTTGGTAGGTATTGAGCCTAAAAACCGGCCAGTTTCTGGTTGACTGTTGTAACTAAGGCCTTTTCTATCAAATTTCCCTGTACTTTTAAGGCTTAGTCGCGCGAAAGTAGATGTTCTACGCTTTCAAAAGCCTAGAATGAACACCAATTAGATGTTTTTGATGGGAGCTCTTCTTGAACAACCCCTGGTTTTCCAAGATTGCCGTATGGCTTGTGATAGGCATGGTGCTTTTCACTGTATTTAAACAATTTGACAACCGCACTGGTGTGGGGTCTGGCTACATGGGTTATTCCGACTTCCTTGAAGAGGTCAGAAGCAATCGCATTAAAACGGCCACCATTCAAGAAGGCCAGGGTGGTACTGAAATTGCCGCTGTGACCACCGACGATCGCCGCATCAAAACCACAGCGACTTACCTCGACCGTGGCTTGGTGGGTGATTTGATTGCCAACGGTGTCAAGTTTGACGTCAAGCCCCGCGAAGAAGGCTCTTTGCTCATGAGCTTGTTGGTCAGCTGGGGCCCCATGCTCTTGCTCATTGGTGTTTGGATTTATTTCATGCGCCAAATGCAAGGTGGTGGTAAAGGCGGTGCCTTCAGCTTTGGCAAAAGCAAAGCACGCATGCTGGATGAAAACGCCAATCAAGTGACTTTCGCTGATGTCGCTGGTTGCGACGAGGCCAAAGAAGAAGTCAAAGAGGTTGTGGACTTCCTCAAGGACCCTCAACGCTTCCAAAAGCTGGGTGGTCGTATTCCGCGTGGCTTGTTGTTGGTGGGCCCTCCTGGCACAGGCAAAACCTTGTTGGCCAAGAGCATTGCTGGCGAGGCCAAAGTGCCTTTCTTCAGTATTTCCGGTTCTGACTTTGTCGAAATGTTTGTCGGTGTGGGCGCTGCCCGCGTCCGTGACATGTTCGAAAACGCCAAGAAAAATGCGCCCTGCATCATTTTCGTGGACGAAATTGACGCTGTCGGCCGTCAACGTGGCGCAGGCCTCGGCGGTGGTAACGACGAACGCGAACAAACCCTCAATCAGATGTTGGTCGAGATGGATGGTTTTGAAACCAATTTGGGCGTCATTGTGGTGGCCGCTACCAATCGGCCTGACATCTTGGACGCTGCATTGTTGCGCCCCGGTCGTTTTGACCGCCAGGTCTATGTCACCTTGCCTGACATTCGCGGCCGTGAACAAATCTTGGCTGTGCACATGCGCAAAATCCCAATTGGCCAAGACATGAACCCTGGCGTCATTGCACGCGGAACACCTGGCATGAGTGGTGCCGATTTGGCCAATTTGTGCAATGAAGCGGCCCTCATGGCGGCTCGACGCAACGCCCGCGTTGTGGAAATGCAAGACTTTGAAAAAGCCAAAGACAAAATTTTGATGGGCCCTGAGCGCAAGAGCATGGTCATGCCCGAAGAAGAGCGTCGCAATACGGCTTATCACGAGTCTGGACACGCTCTCATTGGCAAACTTTTGCCCAAGTGCGACCCTGTCCACAAGGTCACCATCATTCCTCGCGGCCGTGCCTTGGGTGTCACCATGAGCTTGCCCGAGAAAGACCGCTACAGCTACGACAGCGAATACATGCTGAACCAAATTAGCATGCTGTTTGGTGGTCGTATTGCCGAAGAAGTCTTCATGAAGCAAATGACCACAGGTGCCAGCAATGACTTCGAGCGAGCGACCCAAATTGCTCGCGACATGGTCATGCGTTACGGCATGACCACGGCCTTGGGCCCCATGGTTTATGCCGAAAACGAAGGTGAAGTTTTCTTGGGACGCTCTGTCACCAAAACCACCAACATGTCCGAGTCCACGATGCAAAAGGTCGACTCTGAAGTCCGCCGAATCATCGATGAGCAGTACAACTTAGCGCGTCGTTTGATTGAAGAAAACAGCGACAAAATGCACGCCATGGCCAAGGCTTTGCTCGAATGGGAAACCATCGATGTCACCCAATTGGATGACATCATGGCCGGTCGTGAGCCCAAAGCCCCTAAAGATTGGACACCGCGCATCCCGCCCTCTGGCAGCGACGATGCGGGTGGCACACCTGCTGTAAAAACCGATCCAGAGCCCAATGCGGCCTGATCAATAAGTTGAATCAACGGGGCTTCGGCCCCGTCCTTATTTCAAAGCCTTTTTTACCTGTTCCCAATTAAGCGCATGCCCATCACTCACTGGCAGACTTCAAGGTTTCTGATTGATTTATCAAAGCCTAAGGTCATGGGCATTGTCAATATCACGCCCGATTCATTTTCAGATGGTGGTCAATTTGAGTCGAATACTAAGGCTTTAAAGCATGCTGAAAATTTGCTTCAGCAAGGCGCGGACATCTTAGACATTGGTGGTGAATCTTCTAGACCTGGCGCACAAGCTTTAAGTGTTGAAGAGGAATTGTCGCGGGTACTGCCTTTT
>CALPYQ020000260.1 GCA_943327965.2 Singulisphaera sp. GP187 | reverse complement strand
TGTCATGAAAATTACTGCTGCCCGCGTCATTGTTTGCTGCCCTGGCCGCAATTTTGTCACGCTCAAAATTGAAACCGATGAAGGCCTGACGGGCATTGGCGACGCCACACTCAATGGCAGGGAATTGTCGGTGGTCAGTTACTTAGAAGAGCATGTCATTCCGTGTTTGATAGGCCGTGACCCTCAACAGATCGAAGACATTTGGCAGTACCAGTACAAGGGCGCATATTGGCGCCGCGGTCCGGTCACCATGACCGCCATTGCGGCTGTAGACACAGCCCTTTGGGACATCAAAGCCAAAATTGCAGGGCAACCGCTTTACCAACTGTTGGGGGGGCGCAGCCGCACCGGCATCATGTCTTATGCACATGCCACAGGACGCGATACGGCCGAGACGGTGGACGAAGTTTTGCGGTACAAAGAAATGGGCTACCTGGCCATTCGCGCGCAAAGCGGTATTCCTGGGCTCAACAAAGTTTATGGTGTCAGCGGCAATGGCCGCATGTACGAACCGGCCGATGGCCCCTTGCCCGGCGAGCACGATTGGAGCACCGAAAAATATTTGCGACACACCCCAGGTTTGTTTCAGGCCGTGCGCGAAGCCGTTGGACCCGACACCCATCTGTTGCACGATGCACACCACCGCCTCACGCCCATTGAAGCGGGTCGCTTGGGCAAAGAACTTGAGCCCTTCCACTTGTTCTGGTTAGAAGACCCGACGCCCGCAGAGAACCAAGAGGCCTTCAAGCTCATTCGCCACCACACCACCACGCCATTGGCAGTGGGAGAAATTTTCAACACGGTGTGGGACTGCAAAGATTTGATTGAGCAACAACTGATCGATTACATCCGAACCACCGTCACGCATGCCGGTGGCATTACGCATTTGCGGGTCATTGCCAACTTGGCCAGCCTGTACCAAGTGCGCACCGGTTGCCACGGCGCCACTGACATGTCGCCGGTTTGCATGGGCGCTGCTTTGCACTTTGACACGTGGGTGCCCAACTTTGGCATTCAAGAACACATGGCTCACAGCGAAGAAATGCTGTCGGTCTTTCCGCACGATTGGCGCTTTGAAAAAGGCATGCTGTATTGCGGCGAATCGCCAGGCCACGGCGTCGACATCGATGAAAAACTGGCCGCCAAGTACCCCTACCAACGTGCTTATTTACCTGTCAACAGGCTGCAGCACGACGGCACTTTGTGGAGCTGGTAAATTAAAGAATTCGGGCCAAAGAGGCCTGCAAATTCTCGGATGGCAAACGCTTAAAGCCTGAGCGTGCAAAACGCTGCATGCGGCCCATCATGAAGGCCACCAACAAAGAAGCCATCACTTGCGCGTCTACCGTGGGGGTGTCACTTTGAATGCCGCCATCGCGCAAAGACTGCTTGAACGCACTCTCCAATTTGTCGAACAACAAATTCATGCGCTCTTGCAAACGCTCGTTTTCAAACACCAGGGCGTCGCCTGTCATGACACGGGCCATGCCAGGGTTCTTTTCTGCAAATTGCAAAATGAGCGCCACTGTGCGCGCCACTTGTGCAGGACCTGCAGGTTCGCGGTCGGCAATTTGGCGCACGAAGGCAAACACCGACTGCTCGACAAAATCGATCAGGCCTTCAAACATTTGGGCTTTGCTGGCAAAGTGACGGTACAAAGCCGCCTCGCTCACGCCCAACTTGGCCGACAAAGCGGCCGTGGTAATGCGTTCTGCACCAGGCTGCTCCAGCATGCCGGCTAAGGTTTGCAGAATTTGCAAACGACGCTCGCCGGGCTTGGGACGCTTGCGTGTGGGCGCAGCATCAGCCTCTTCGTTTTCGGGCAAGTTGTCTTGGCTTGTCTCTGTGTTCATGGATGGGTCCCCGCTCAGTGGCTGCGAATCATGGTGCCGAAGGCTTGGTCGGTCAAAATTTCTAACAACATGGCATGCGGCACGCGGCCATCAATGATGTGCACGGCATTGACGCCGCTCTTTGCAGCATCTAAAGCGCCACTGATTTTGGGCAACATGCCGCCGCTGATGGTGCCATCGGCAAACAACTCGTCAATGCGACGTGCGCTCAAGTCCGTTAACAAATTGCCAGCCTTGTCCAACACTCCAGGCGTGTTGGTGAGTAAAACCAATTTTTCAGCGCGCAACACGCTGGCCAACTTGCCAGCCACCACATCGGCATTGATGTTGTAGCTTTCATTGTTCTCGCCAAAGCCAATGGGGCTGATGACGGGAATGAAGGCGTCGTCTTGCAAAGCTTTGACCACGCTGGGGTCACTCGATTCAATGTCGCCCACTTGGCCCACGTCGTATTCTTTGTTGGGGTCGGCGTTGTCGACCATTTTCAATTTTTTGGCGCGAATTAAACCGCCATCGCGGCCCGTCAGGCCCACAGCTTTGCCGCCAGCTTGGTTGATCAAGCCCACAATGTCTTGTTGAACTTCGCCAGCCAACACCCACTCCACCACTTCCATGGTTTCGGCATCGGTCACGCGCATGCCTTGGATGAACTCGCCTTTTTTGCCCAAACGCTTTAAGGCCGTTTCAATTTGCGGGCCACCGCCATGAACCACCACGGGGTTCATGCCAACCAATTTCAACAACACCACATCTTCGGCAAAGTCGGCTTGCAGTGCGGGATCGGTCATGGCGTTGCCGCCGTATTTGATGACCAATGTTTTGCCGTGAAACTTTCGGATGTAGGGCAAAGCCTGCGCCAAAATTTCTGCTTTATCGCGTGGTGCAATGTGGGCCAAAGAATCGATGTCAGTCATGATGGTGTGTCAAATTGGAAACATGCAAGTCAGTACTTGCTCATGGTGGAAAAGCCTGTCAATGCCGTATTGTGAACACTTTTAGGGCATTTAGAACCCTTCCCAGAAACAAGATCACAAAATTTTTGAGAGCATGCTGTCGACCCCTTTTTGCCAGTCTGGCAACTGGCACTGAAGGGCCTGTTGCAGCTTGTTGCAATTGAGTCGGGAATTGAGAGGGCGTTGCGCCGGGGTGGGAAACTCGGAAGTTGGCACAGCAGCAACTTCTTTCACTTTGTAGTCAATGTCGGACTTGAATTGCTTGGCTGTTTGCAAAACGTATTGGGCATACGCATGCCATGTGGTTTCACCCGCTGCGGCCAAGTGATAGATGCCCGACAGCGCTTGTGTTTGCTGCAAACTCAGGGCCGTGATGTCGGCCAGCAAAGCGGCACCGGTGGGTGCGCCATACTGGTCATTGATGACCGCCATCTTTTCGCGTTCTTGCGCCAGGCGCAACATGGTTTTGGCAAAGTTGCCGCCTTCGGTGCCATAAACCCAACTGGTTCTAAAGACGATGTGCCTAGCACCTTGCTTGGCAATGCCTTGCTCGCCGGCCAACTTGCTACGGCCATACACATTGACAGGCCCCGTGGTGTCGGTTTCTACCCAGGGCGTTTGGCCACCGCCATCAAACACATAGTCGGTTGAGTAGTGCACCAACAAGGCATCAATGGCAGCACATGCGCGCGACAAAACTTCAGGCGCCAAAGCATTGATCAAATGCGCGGTGGTTTGATCAGACTCGGCTTTGTCAACCGCCGTGTAGGCAGCGGCATTGACCACCACCTGCGGCCTAAACACTCGCACTGTTTCGGCCAAGCCTTCTAAATTGGCAAGGTCGCCACAGTGGGTGCTGCTGTTTCGGTCCAAGGCCAGCACCTCACCCAAAGGCGCCAAGCTGCGCTGCAACTCCCAGCCCACTTGACCGTTTTTCCCGAGCAATAAAATTTTCATGGGCGCTTCGTGCTGCGTTGTTAAAAGGTCAGGC
>CALPYQ020000259.1 GCA_943327965.2 Singulisphaera sp. GP187 | reverse complement strand
GAACACCCCCGCGAAACCAGCATGGAATCATTGGCCAAACTCAAAGGCGTGGTCCGACCCGATGGCACCGTCACGGCCGGCAATGCCAGTGGTGTAAACGATGGATCGTGTGCCTTGTTGTTGGCCAACGAAAGCATGGCAGGCAAGTATGGTTTGACACCCAAAGCGCGCGTGGTCGGCATGGCCACAGCCGGTGTGGCACCTCGCGTCATGGGCATTGGCCCAGCGCCAGCCACTTTGAAGGTGTTGGCGCAAACTGGCCTGACCTTGGACCAATTGGATGTCATTGAATTGAACGAAGCCTTTGCGGCACAAGGCTTGGCGGTGCTGCGCATGTTGGGCTTGAAGGACGACGACGAGCGCGTGAATGCATGGGGCGGCGCCATTGCATTGGGTCACCCCTTGGGTGCTTCGGGTGCGCGTTTGGCCACCACCGCAGTCAATCGTTTGCATGCCACTGGGGGTCGTTATGCGCTTTGCACCATGTGCATTGGCGTGGGCCAAGGCATTGCCGTCATTTTGGAACGCGTCTGAGGACCATGCCATGACAACTGCACACACAGCTGCTCACACAACTCGCGCCGCTTGGTATGAACAAAATGGCGAAGCACGCGATGTGATGAAGGTGGGCGAGTTGCCACTTCAAGCGCCAGGTGCTGGCGAGGTGTGTGTGCATTTGCTCAGCTCGGGTGTTAATCCATCCGATGTGAAATCTCGCCGTGCCAGACCGTTGACAAGCCCTTGGGTGGTGCCGCACAGCGATGGCGCAGGCATCATTGAAGCCGTGGGTGAAGGTGTTTCTGAGAAACGAATTGGTGAGCGTGTTTGGATTTGGAATGCGCAGTGGCAACGTCCCCATGGCACGGCTTCTGAAGCCATTGTGTTGCCTGAATCGCAGGCAGTGAAGTTGCCAGACAACACCGATTTTGCGGCAGGCGCCTGCATGGGCATTCCTGGTTTAACTGCGGTGCAGGCGGTGCACTTGGCGGGCAATGAACAATTGCGCGGCAAAAAAGTTTTGGTCACAGGTGCGTCGTCAGCCGTGGGGCATTACATCACTCAGCTGGTGACGCTTTACGGCGGGCAAGTCATAGGCACCGTGGGCTCTGAGGTCAAGGCGGCGCACGCCACAGCTGCTGGCGCGGTTGAAACTATTTTTTACAAATCGGAACCGGTGCTGGAACGCTTGAAAGCATTCTCAGGTGGGCGGGGCGTCGATGTCATCATCGACATGGACTTTGCAACAGCCTCGCAGTGGGTCACTGGCGGTGGCTTGAAACCGCACGGCCAATTGATTGGTTATGGCTCCAATGTGGTGGGAGATATTCCGCTCACTTTTCGCCCCTTGCTATTTAATTCGCTGGGCTTGAAATTCTTTTTGGTTTACGACTTGTTGCCTGCTGACAGAACTTGGTGCGTCAATCGGGTCAATGAATTGTTGGCTGCAGGAAAACTTCAACACACCATTGGTGCAAGGTTCAGTTTGGATCAAATTGTTCAGGCGCATGAAGCGGTTGAGGCGGGTCAATTAGGCAATGTGGTGATTGATCTCTGACCCGTAAATGGTTAGAGTTCAAGCCATGAAAATTTTCCAAACACTCCAAGAGCTTGCCTTGTGCGTAGGGCAAACCGTCGCAATTTCGCCCTGGACCGAAATTACGCAAAAGCAAGTCAATCAATTTGCCGATGCCACGGGCGATCATCAATGGATTCACATTGATGTCGAAAAAGCCAAAACCGGCCCTTTTGGTGGGCCCATTGCACACGGGTTTTTAACCTTGTCCCTCATTCCCATGTTGTCTGAAAGCGCCATCAAAATTGAAGAAGTGCGCATGGGTGTCAACTACGGCCTGAACAAGGTCCGATTTACATCGCCAGTGCCCGTAGGTAGCAGGCTGCGAGGGCACATGAAGTTGCTGAGTGCAACATTCATTGATAACAATGGCATGCAGTTCGCATGGGAGATCACCATAGAACGCGAAGGGGCAGACAAGCCCGCTTGCATTGCAGAAAGTCTGGCGCGCTATTACTTCTAAGCGCTAGGCGTTGGTTGGCATGGCAAACGCATTTTGCCGCCATGCTTCGTACACGGTCACCGCTACGCTGTTGGACAAGTTCAGGCTGCGTTGACCCGCCAGCATGGGCAATTTCAATCGATTGGCGGGATCAAAACTTTCGCGCAATTCTGGCGCAAGCCCACGCGTTTCGGCGCCAAACACCAACCAGTCACCCTTTTGAAATGCAGTGTCCTGGACAAAGCGTGTGCCCTTGGTGGTGAGTGCAAACATGCGTGACAGATTAGGATTTTCTTGGGCTAGAAATTCGGCCCAATTGGCATGGCGCTTGACCTGCGCATATTCGTGATAGTCGAGACCTGCGCGTCGCATGTGTTTGTCGTCCATGGAAAAGCCCAGGGGCTCAATGAGGTGCAACGCACAGCCCGTATTGGCCGCGAGGCGAATGACGTTGCCCGTGTTGGGTGGAATTTCAGGTTCAACCAAAACAATTTGAAACATGCCCGTATTGTGCTTGGTTTAGGCACGCCAGAAACTCAATGCCGCAGATTCATGCGGGTGTTTTGGCCAAAACCAAGGCGCCCACATGGGCTGCGCCAGCTTGTTTCAAAACGCTGGCTGCCAAGTTGAGGGTGGCGCCACTGGTCATGACATCGTCAATGAGCAATATATTTTTGCCACGCAAAGCGGCTGCCATGAGCGGTGCCACTGCAAATGCGCCAGTGAGATTGGTCAGTCGCTGACTTCTTTTCAGAGAACTTTGCGGCGCGGTGTTTTTTAGGCGAAGCAAAGTTTGGGACTGAGTTTGATGGCGGCTTAGGTGCTGGGCCAATATGAGGGATTGGTTGAAGCCGCGTTGCGACAAACGCTCTTTGGACAATGGAATGGGGATCAGGACATGGGCCTTTAGCAGCGCATCTTCTGCAAAAGGTGCGCTTTTCATGAGCAGTGCAAAGTGCTTGGCCCATGCTGCGTCCTTATAAAACTTGAACTGCGTGATGAGTTGAGGCCACGGCCAAGTGTAGGAAAGGGCGACACAGCATGCATCGAGCACGGGTGCTTGCTGTGTGCAGGCGCTGCATGCCAAAGTGGAAAGCTCGGTGGCGCATAGAGGGCAGCGAGAAACTGGGCGACCAAATGCAGCCACACAGACATCGCAAAGGGCCTGCGATGGCCAGGCACGACAAATGGCACATTGGCTTGGGAGCATCATCATGAATCAATATACTCAACAACCTGAACACCATTGCTTTCATTTGCATGCCCAACGAACGTCCTCCAAGCCTAGATCCTATTGCTGCACGCCGATGGGCAAGCCTGCCTTTGGGCGATGTCAATCAAACGGCCCATGCAGAATCGCCCTGGTTGCATGAAGAAGTTGCGCGGCGCATGGCCGAGAGGCTTCCTTTCATTCGTTTGCAGCCAAAGACTTGGGCCTTTTGGAATCCTGTTCGCGCGGGTCTCAATGCGTTGACTTTGCTGCAAACAATTTACCCAGAATCGCAAGGGTATTTAACGGCAGAAAGACCTGGCGAAGCCGAATGGGTCAAAGCCAAAAACAATCCCCCATGGTGGCGCCCTCAAAGTTGGTTTCAAAAGCGTCTACAGACAAGCCCCATTGCTAGCCACAGCATGGACATGGTTTGGGCCAACATGTTGTTACATCAACAGGCATCGCCCCAAGCTATGTTGGCCGAATGGCATCGCGTTTTGGCAGTGGATGGATTCCTGATGTTTTCTTGTTTAGGCCCTGACACGCTTCAAGAATTGAGAAACGTCTATGCCG